>CAJBMC010000069.1 GCA_903954055.1 uncultured Actinomycetes bacterium
GGCCGGGGCTACGCTGCTGGGCTTCGAGTGAAGGATTACCTCGATTCCAATGATGTCACCTATGAATCACTCTCTTCATCAACTGCTACGCAATTAGCGAAAGAACTTCGGAAGGCGTTAGCTGAGAAGAAATTTTCAGGAGTAATTGCAGTGGGTGGGGATGGGCTTGCTCATCTAGTAATGCAGGCGTGCGTTCCATTACATATTCCGTTCGCCGTAGTTCCGGCAGGAACCGGAAACGATTTCGTACGAGCCTTAGGATGGAATTTAGAGAAGATAGAAGATTTTCTAGCGAAGGTAATTTCAACTCCACCAAAGCCAATAGATCTTGGAAATGTTGATTCTGAATGGTTCGGAGCAATCCTCTCTACCGGGTTCGACTCTGTTGTGAACGAGAGAGCTAACTCCTTGCCGTGGCCGAAAGGTCCTCAACGCTATAACGTCGCAATCGCTCTGGAACTGCCTCGCTTCACACCGATTGAATATGAGATCACCTGCGATGGAGAGACAATTCATACCAGAGCTATGCTCGTTGCGATCGGCAATGGAAAGTCTTATGGGGGCGGAATGAACGTATGTCCTCAAGCGCAGATGCACGATGGACTCTTCGACATCGTTATCCTCGAACCTGTGAGCAAATTCGAATTCATCAGAGTATTTCCCAAGGTGTATTCGGGTTCTCATATCACTCATCCAAAGGTAAGGACGATGAGAGCGAGAAAGGTTTCTATTTCGGCAAATGCAATTGCCTATGCTGATGGTGAACGAATCGGACCGGCGCCAATCTCTGCCGAATGCGTGAAGGATGCAGGACTTACATGGATGCTGTAGCAACACCCGCCGAGAGATTCGCTGCAGCGAAGAAGCGATCTGCTCATCCGTTGACCAATGATTTCATTGCTCAATTCGATTTTGGTTTCGATGATTTTCAAATTGCGGCCTGCCATGCCGTCGAAGAGGGGAGAGGCGTCCTAGTCGCAGCTCCTACTGGAGCCGGCAAAACCGTTGTTGGTGAATTCGCTGCCTTCAGCTCTCTTGCTCGCGGAAAGAAGTGCTTCTATACGACTCCCATCAAGGCGCTCTCCAACCAGAAATTCCACGAGTTCGTGGAGCGTTTTGGTGAAGAACGAGTCGGTCTACTTACGGGCGATACCAATATAAATTCAGATGCCGAAATCATGGTGATGACGACCGAGGTTCTTCGCAACATGCTCTACGCCAACTCATCCACCTTGCTCAACCTTGGCGCGGTCGTAATGGATGAAGTTCACTATCTTGCGGATAAATTTCGAGGCGCTGTCTGGGAAGAAGTACTGATTCATCTCATGGAGAGCGTTCAAGTGATCTCACTTTCTGCAACAGTCAGTAACGCGGAAGAGTTCGGTGAATGGCTCGGAGAAGTACGCGGTCAAACAGATGTAATCGTCAGCGAAGTCCGGCCAATTCCGCTCTATCAGCATGTCCTCATTGGCAATCGATTGATAGATCTCTTCCACGAACCCGGTCGAGTCAATCCCGAAATCCTTGCTTTAGAACGTCAAGCGCTCAAACGAGTAAAAGTGCCAAGGAATAGAAATGGTCGATTTGGTAGTGATGAGGATCGACTCACGCGCGATGAGGTAATCGAGAAACTCCAACGGGAAAATCTTTTACCAGCGATTACCTTCATCTTCTCTCGCGCCGGGTGCGACGCGGCTGTTAAGCAATGTCTTAACGCTGGCATCAAGCTAACAAATGCTGACGAACGACATCAGATTATTCAAACCGCAAATCAATATACGCAAAATATCGCTGAAGAAGATCTCGAAGTGCTTGGTCATCGTGAGTGGCTCAGCGCGCTCGAACGTGGAATTGCAGCTCATCACGCTGGTTTATTGCCAAGTTTCAAAGCAGCTGTGGAAGATCTCTTTCAACGCGGGTTGGTCAAGGCGGTATTTGCGACTGAGACCCTCGCTCTTGGAATCAATATGCCGGCCCGAACTGTCGTATTGGAGAAGTTAACAAAGTGGAATGGCGAAGGACATGTCTCAATTACACCAGGGGAGTACACCCAACTAACAGGTCGCGCAGGTCGACGAGGCATTGATATCGAAGGCAATGCAGTTGTCCTATGGTCTCCAACAGTTGATTCTACAACTGCGGCCGGACTCGCATCTACACGTACCTATCCACTTCGTTCATCGTTTACTCCTTCCTACAACATGTCTATCAACCTCATCGCGAGATTTGGTCGCGAGAGAGCCCGGACAAGCCTCGAATCTTCCTTTGCACAATTTCAAGCTGATAGAGCGGTAGTTGGTCTCGTAAAGCAGATCAGAAAGAATGATCTTGCGGCATCGGAGCAACTTGAATCTGCCGTCTGTCATCTTGGAGATTTTTCAGAGTACGCATCGATACGACTAGAAATCAAGGAAGTTGAACGGTTATTGAGTAAGCGCGATGGTCGACGAACCTTCGACAATCGTCAGCGCCAACATATGGAGAACGAACTTGATCGCATGCGCAAACAATTGCGTCAACATTCCTGCCATTCTTGCAATGATCGAGAGACGCATGCGCGATTTGCGGAACGTGCTGCCCGACTCAATCGTGAATCTGCCGGACTACGCGAACGTGTTGAGAATCGAACTCACGTAATTGCGAAAACGTTTGATCGTATCTGCGACGTACTCAATCACCTCGGTTATATCGAGGGGGAGAAGCCATTAGAGCAGGGCAAGATTCTGGCAAAGATATATGCGGAGTCTGATTTGCTACTCACGGAGACCATTCGAAACGGTGTCTTAGATGAGCTATCTGCTCCCGAACTCGTCTCTGTCGTGTCATCGGTTATCTACGAGAGCCGTGGAAGTGAAAATTACTCACCGAAGATGCCGCATCAGAATGTCGCTAATGCGCTAGCAGCGATGACCTCAATTTGGTCACAACTGGAAGATGTTGAAGAAGATTTTGGCGTGCAAACCCAGAAGGAGCCGGATTTCGGTTTCTGTTTCGCATCATTTAAATGGGCGAGCGGAAACTCGTTATCAAGCGTTCTCAAAGGTAGTGACATGACGGTGGGAGACTTCGTTAGAAATATAAAGCAATTGATTGATCTTCTCAATCAAATTTCAGGTGCATCCGATAAATTACGCCCTCGTTGTCGCGAAGCGATAAAGAAGATCGAACGGGGAGTAGTTGCTTATATGGTGGCCGAACTATGACCTTGATGCTCCTTGATAGCGCCTCACTGTGGTATCGCGCATACTATGGAATGCCAGATACGCTTCTCTCCCCATCAGGTATGCCAGTAAATGCAATACGTGGTTACCTCGATATGACTGCACGATTGCTAACGATGTATTCACCCAATCGAATTGTGGCTTGCATTGAAGGCGATTGGCGCCCATCGTGGCGAGTTGAGCTCTTCCCGGAGTACAAGGCGAATCGTCTAGAAGTCGATAGCGAAGAAGAGGAAGAACCAGAGACACTCACCCCGCAGATCCCAGTTCTTCTTGATCTCATCGATGCATTTGGTATTCCGATGGTAGGTGTCGATGATTACGAAGCAGATGATGTCATGGCAACTTTTGCAACTCACGAGAAGGGTCCTATCCGCGTTGTTACCAGTGATCGCGATCTCTTCCAACTCGTCGATGATAAGAAGGATATCAAGATTGTCTATCTTGCACGCGGAATTTCTCAGCATGATCTAGTTGATACCAGATGGGTTGCAGATAAATATGCAATCCCTGGAGATCGATATGCGCTCTTCGCTATGTTTCGCGGAGACCCATCCGATGGTTTACCCGGAGTCAAGGGGATAGGCGAAAAGGGAGCTGCCCTCATCGCAAACAATTTCGCAACTGTCGCTGAGGCGCTCAAAGGAGCTAAGAATGGTGATCCATCTTTACCACCAGCGCTAGCGAAGAGAATCATCGCAGGGGAGGAGTACCTTAAAATCGCCCCCACCCTTGTACATTGTGCCCGCGATGTCGCACTGCCTAAGATGGATATTTCACTTCCCACCAAACCTGCAGATCTTTCTCAGATTTATCAGATGAAAGAGGAATATGGTTTGGGCGCCAGTGTAGATCGATTAATTTCTGCGTTAGGGTGGTGACGATGTATCCCATTATTTTGATTCCTACCTATAACGAATCTATTGCAATCGTTGAGCTTCTTAATAAGCTCTCTACTTTGCATAATGGGCGTGAATTTGAAGTATTAATACTTGATGACAATTCGCCAGATGGAACTGCAGATATTGTCGATAAATTAAATTTAACGTGGGTACGAGTTCTTAGACGTCCTGGCAAAGCTGGTCTCGGCGCTGCATATAGAGCTGGATTTGCTGAAGTAATAATGAATCCTCGTTACACCCATGTAGTGACGATGGATGCTGACGGTTCTCACCGAGTCGAAGATCTTCCGGTAATGCTCGATGCAGAGCATTCATCGAGCGTCTCAATAACCTTAGGTTCCAGGTGGGTTCCTGGCGGCTCTGTTGTTAACTGGCCTCTTAGTCGCCAAATACTTTCGCGGGCAGGTACTGCATATGCCCGAATCGCATTGCGAATTCCGCTTCATGACCTCACCGGAGGCTTTCGGATCTATTCGACCGAGCTTTTAAGAAAACTCAATCTCCACCAGATGACAGCGACTGGATATTGTTTTCAAATTGAGATTGCGATGGCAAGTGATCTCGCCGGCGCATCAGCCCGCGAAGTTCCGATCACATTTGTCGAACGAGTAAATGGCGTATCGAAGATGAGCCGAGCAATCGTCATTGAGGCGCTCTGGCAGACCACACTCTGGGGCCTCGCTCGTACGCTTAGGCCTAGTGCCGATAAGTTACATTATGTAAAGTCAGAGTAGTTCGACCCACCCCTACTCGCTATTGATAGCAGTTTTGCTTAAGCGTAATCAGAGATTGGCGTACAGGCACAGATAAGGTTTCGATCGCCATGAGCGCCATCGATACGAGAGACTGGTGGCCAATACTTCATTCGAGAACCAATGATTTCCCCGCTAATAAAGCCCTCCAGAGGCTTGGGATAGCCCCCCTTCTCGCGAAGGTAAGCCCTATTCCACTCCGTAGACACGACAGAGAGGGCGGTATGAGGAGCATGGCGAAGGGCTGAATCTTCGACGGAGATAGCTCCATCGATAATTTCATCGATTTCGCTTCGGATGGAAATCATCGCATCGATGAATCTATGAATCTCAGCAATATCTTCTGATTCAGTCGGCTCAATCATCAGAGTTCCGGCTACCGGGAAGGACATCGTTGGAGCATGGAAGCCATAATCCATCAATCGCTTTGCGATGTCATCAACGGTGACGCCAGAGACCTTGGTGATTTCTCGGATATCCAAGATGCACTCATGGGCAACTCGCCCATTGGCGCCGGTGTAGAGAACTGGATAGGAGTCAGCTAAACGGTGCGCCATATAATTTGCAGAGAGAATCGCGACCTGGGTTGCGTGGGTGAGCCCTTCCCCACCGAGCAAACGAATATATGCCCACGAAATTGGCAGAATGCTGGCAGATCCAAATGGCGCAGCTGAGATTGGCCCCGGCCCTGTAGCAGGACCTGCCAAATCATCGAGTGGATGGTTAGGAAGAAATGGGGCCAAGTGAGCGCGAGCGATTACCGGACCAACACCCGGTCCCCCGCCACCATGCGGAATCGCAAAGGTCTTATGGAGATTGAGATGCGAGACATCGGCGCCAAATTTTCCAGGTTGTGCAACGCCAACTAGCGCATTGAGATTTGCTCCATCAACATAGACCTGTCCCCCGGCTTCGTGAACTAGCGCGCAAATTTCGGAGACCGCTGTTTCAAAAACTCCATGTGTTGATGGATAGGTAATCATCAGAGCAGCAAGCGTCTCTTGGTGCGCCGCAATCTTCGCCTTTAAATCTTCAACCGAAACATTTCCGTTTTCATCGCACTCAATGACAACAACCTTCATTCCAGCCATAACTGCAGATGCGGCATTGGTTCCATGTGCACTTGATGGAATAAGACAGATAGTGCGCCCTTGATCACCGCGCGAATCATGGTAATTACGGATTGCTAGCAAACCTGCGAACTCGCCTTGGCTACCGGCATTTGGCTGCAATGACACTGCGTCATAGCCGGTAATCGCTACTAACCATTCCGACAATTGCTTAATCAATTTCCGTGAACCAATAGTTTGGTCGGCGGGAGAAAATGGGTGCAGTGAAGAGAACTCTGGCCATGTGACCGCTTCCATCTCCGTGACAGAGTTGAGTTTCATGGTGCACGAACCGAGCGGAATCATCGTGCGATCCAGAGCCAAATCGCGGTCTGCGAGATTTCTTAGATATCTCATCATTCCAGTCTCAGAGTGATTGCGATTAAAGACAGGATGGGTCAGATATTTGCTCTGACGAAGGAAGTGGCTAGAAATCGCCTTCGGAGCTGAATCCGAGAGACCTAAAATGTCGAGCACCTCGGCAAATAGCGCCTCCGTCGTCTCTTCATCAAAAGAGATACGAACTTCAGTCGAACTCACCTTTGCAAAGTTAATGCCTCGTGCCACCGCTGCGGAATGAATTTTCTCAGCATCAGATACGTCAACTGTGACGGTATCAAATACATTACCATTTCGAGATTGAGAAGCGTTTTGGAGTCTCGATGCGAAGCTGTGCACCCGCTCTGCAATATCGCGTAATCCGAGTGGAC
>CAJBMC010000070.1 GCA_903954055.1 uncultured Actinomycetes bacterium
AGAAGGTATCTCTCGAGGACTTCATGGAACAGTCCAAGATTTCAACGCTCAACCTTATTCTCAAGGGCGACGTTTCTGGTTCTGTAGAAGCGCTCGAAGATGCGTTGTTGCAGTTGGATGTCGGAGCTGAAGTGGATCTTCGCGTTATTCACCGTGGCGTTGGTGCGATCACCAAGAGCGATATCACTCTCGCCTCTGCATCTACTGCAGTGGTTATCGGCTTCAACGTAAAGCCAGAGCCACAGACTGCAATCTATGCCGATCAAGAAGGCGTCGAAGTTCGCTTCTACTCAGTTATCTACAATGCAATCGAAGAAATCGAACTCTCACTTAAGGGTCTCCTTAAGCCTGAGTACGAAGAGGTTGTCTTGGGTAGCGCTGAAGTTCGCGATCTCTTCAAATCTTCAAAGGTTGGAACTATCGCTGGTTCTATCGTTACCAACGGAATCATCCGTCGTAACGCTAAGGCTCGCGTTATCCGTGCCGGTGCAACGATTGCCGAGAGCGTCACCATCGAATCGCTCAAGCGATTTAAGGATGATGCAACTGAAGTCCGCGAGGGCTTTGAGTGCGGTATCGGCGTAGGTAAGGGTGCTGATCTTCAGGTCGGAGACATTATTGAAGTCTTCGAGATGCAAGAGAAGAAGCGCGCATAATTTCCAGAAACGAGGATTAGTAAGTGGGTAAGAACCACCGCAGCGATAAAGTTGCAGACCGCATCAAGGTAGTAGTGGCACAGCTTCTCGAGACGAAGATTAAAGATCCTCGCCTCGGCTTTGTCACTGTTACCGATGCGCGCGTAACTGGAGATCTCCAGCACGCCTCAATCTTCTACACCGTCTTTGGTGAAGATGATGAGCGCGCTGCAACTGCTGCTGCCCTCGAATCTGCAAAGGGCGTTATTCGCTCTGCCGTAGGAAAAGACCTCGGTACTCGTATTACACCGACGCTCGAATTCATCCTCGATGGATTGCCCGAATCAGCACGCGCGATGGATACACTCCTTAATAAAGTGCATGAGCTCGATGCTCAAGTAGCAAAAGCACGTGAAGGCGCAAAGCCAGTCGTTGAGGATGCCTACAAAGCCCCTCGTGTCTTCACTGACGAAGAGTAATTTCAAAGAAGATGTCTGACGGATTCTTAGTCGTCGATAAAGCACCGGGGATGACTAGCCATGATGTTGTGGCAATAGGAAGACGCGCGCTCAATACTCGCAAAGTTGGCCATGCCGGAACTCTCGATCCGATGGCCACTGGCGTTTTGGTTCTTGGATTTAATAACGGAACACGACTTCTGCAGTACATCACCGATGGCGATAAGAGCTATACGGCAACAATTGTTCTCGGTGCATCGACAACAACGGATGATCATGGAGGTGAGGTCACATCAACTGCAGATGCGTCTCAGGTAAGCGATGACGAAATTAAGCGAATCCTTGCCACGAAGGTCGGCGAAATTATGCAGCGCCCGACAAATGTCTCTGCAATTAAGATTGATGGAAAGCGCGCCTATGACCGTGCGCGTTCGGGGGAGGAGTTTGAACTCCCTGCTCGTAAGGTCACCATCTCGCAATTAGATATTGTTGAAATTCGACATAATGATGCAACCACTGAAGTTGATATTGAAGTGACCTGTTCTGCCGGAACATATATCCGAGCAATTGCCCGTGACCTTGGGGCAGAACTCACCGTAGGCGGCCACCTCAATGTATTGCGCCGCACTCGCGTTGCTAGTTTTACTCTTGATCAAGCTATCGAAGTAGATCAACTTAAGGGTGGCAATCTAGAGACTTTGGAACTCGCAGATGTCGCTCGGGCAACTTTCTCAGTGCGCGAACTCGAATTCGATGAGGTCAACGAACTCTCATTTGGTCGCCCATTAAGCGCAAATGCCGGCGAGGAAATTTTCGCAGCGCTCTCACCCGATAATCGATTGATTGCACTTCTCAAAAATTCAGCCGATAGAGCGAAACCAGTCGCAGTTTTTGCAGCGGCGAACTAGGTAAGGCAAGATTCACCTATGAGCGATTCCACAGTAGTAGTCATCGGAGTCTTCGATGGCGTACATAAAGGACATCAAGCTCTACTCACTCGCGCAAAGGAAATCGCCGATAGTCGTTCTATCGTTGCGCTGACATTTGATCCACACCCACGCACGGTCTTCGCGTCAGATTCTGTTCCACCGATGCTCACCACCTTGGCTGACCGCGTTGAGCTCTTAAAGATTCATAATGCAGATCAGGTAGCTGTAATGAAATTCAATGAGCAATTTGCAGCCATGTCTCCAGAAGATTTTGTAAAAAACATCCTCGTCAATCAATTACATGTCAGCACAGTGATTGTTGGAAAGAACTTCACCTATGGAGCTAAGGCTGCCGGAACCGTCGATTCATTAATCAAGGATGGCTTGAAGTACAACTTCACCGTCGATGTTCAAGAGCTAGCCGGGGGAGCAGAGGTTATTTCTTCTTCCCGAATTCGCAAT
>CAJBMC010000071.1 GCA_903954055.1 uncultured Actinomycetes bacterium
AATCAATTGCGCCATGGGGCAACTCTCCCACGCATCGGGGTAATTTCTCCATCAATCCCAGAGAATACCCAGAGACACGAAGCTCAATAATTGGCCTTTCACAGAATCTTCACATGATGCTCAGCCACACTTAACCCATGAGAGCGATGAAGTCTTCTAGATACGCGCAGGTATTCCTTGCCGTCTCGATTACCTTTTCGCCGGTCGTAATTTCGCAGTCTGCAATTGCAGATTCAAATAATCAAACAACTCCAGCTCCTGATGCCTTCAAAGCTGCGATGGATCAGTACCGAGCTGACCGAGATATTTATATGAATGCGATGCGCCAGCGCAGCCAGCAAATCCGTTCTATTAATATCCTCTTTAAAAACTCTTGCGATACAGCGTTGAATGATTTCAAATCAGCAATGTCGCAGGCTCGCACACCAGATCAAAAGAATGCAGCAATTGCTTCACGAAAGAATGCAATCAGCGCTGCAATCATCGCTCGCGATGCTGCTATCAACGCATTAGGAACAGAACCAACTCCCCCAGCCGAGCCAATTAAGCCAGCACAAGCTCCAGGCAAAAATAAATCTCGTTAATAAACTTCAACTTTTAATCAGCTAAAGGCAGAGTGCGAATTGTTTCGCGCTTATGTTCCTTATTCTTCTCATGAATTTTCCGAATCTGTAATTCAATACTTTTAATCGCAACATCAAATGCCGCAACATCATTAAATTCTGTTGCCTCCGCACGGAGCGCAGGGCCAGAGCCATGTGATGAAATGACTACTCGATGGGAATGCTTTCCTTGGTGTGGATTTGGTTCGTGCATCACTTCTACTTCGATGCGATCAATGACCACGCTAAAGCGCTCCATCGAGTGGAGTTTCTCCTCGGCAATCGGCCGAAAATCGGTAGCTAGTTCAGAATTGCGAGATTGGATAATTATTTTCACATCTCAAGAATGGCACTACCCTCGAAGAAATGTAAGGGGGCAGGTAAAAACTTTTAGCGCGAGAGGAGTGCTAGTAAAACCGCAGTGGCGAAGGCTGCTAGCACTACAGATTGAAAAATTATCTTGAGCGCTTGAGCTCTATCTCTCGCAATATCTTCACGAGTTGCAACTCTCGATATTTTTCCCAATTCTGCAAAGTTAAATGTCCCGGTGAGCCCAAATGCTAGGCAGAACTTCTTACGTGATTGCACATACCCAACTGAGGCAATCATTGCGGGGAAGAATGAAATCGCCGCAGAAGCTGGCGCCAGATTTTTGGTTACTGCATAGATCGCAAATAAGATAAAACTAAGGGCACCTAACTGGGCAAACCGTCTCCGGCGCTTAACTTCAGCACCACCTATATTGCAAACCCCTGGTTGGTACTGGGTGTAATCCACTTATGCATCCTCAAATTCATCTTCATCAATCCAAGCATCGACCTCAGAATTTTCTTGCTTTTCAACCCAGCTCAAGAATGTGGCAACTGCTTTGAAGGCGAGCACAGTCATAGTGACTGCGGCAAGAATTCGGCGGATTGCTTTCATGCCTTAAAAATACTCTCTTTTTAAGACGAATGCAGGATTTAAGTTATGAAATCGCCGAGAGGGCGTGAGAGATATCTGCCCAGATATCTTCGATATGTTCGCAGCCCACTGAGATTCGAATCAGATTTTCCGGAACAGTTGCGCTCTCACTTGGCCAGCGACGACGTCTCTCCCAGGTCGTCTCTACTCCTCCCAGGCTTGTCGCATTGGCGATTAACTTCGATCCTTCACAGACTTTATCTGTGAGCGCTGCATCACCCTTAACTTCAAAGGAGATGATGGCGCCGAAGCCTGGGTAGCGCACTCGTTCGACCGAAGGATGTGACTTTAATTTTTCGATGAGCGCCTTGGCATTTGATTGGGCGGCGTTAAATCTCAGTGGGAATGTGCGAATTCCACGGAGACCAAGCCATGCCTCAAATGGGCCAGGGATAGATCCGATAAGAGTGCGAGCTTCCAGCAATCGGCTATGAAGTGCAGGATCTTTAACAGTGAGCGATCCGAGAATGACATCGCTATGGCCTGCAAGATATTTAGTTACAGAGTTCATTGAGATATCTGCACCCAATTCAAGTGGGCGTTGATTGATGGGAGTAGCAAAGGTGTTATCTACGGCGACTCCCATATTTCGCTTCTTCGCCTCACCGATAATAAGAGCCATCTCAGCGACCTCAAGTCCAGGATTTGTTGGTGATTCAATCCAGAGAAAGGCAGCGCCGATAAGGGCCGCAAAGACATCCTTAGTATTTGCAATATCTACAAAGCGAACTTCTAAGCGACCTTGCTCGTGATACTTCTTGAGCAATGTCATCGTTCCGCTATATCCCTGATCTGAGGCAACGATTGGTGCACCGTGTGGGAGAAGCGAGAAGACTGCAGTAATTGCTGCCATTCCAGAGGAGAAAGCTAAAGTTGATTCACCGTGCTCGAGTGAAGTGATTGCATCCTCAAGCGCAGACCACGTCTCATTTCCAAATCTGCCATATCCAATCGGTCCACCTGCGGTAAAGGTCGAGTTAAGCGAAATCGCGGTATTGAGTGGCGCACCAGGTTGAGCCAACGGACGGCCAGAGGTGATTGCTGCTGTCTCGGGGCGCATCTGATCCATGGCCTAAGGGTAACGGTTTAGTGCAGTGCTCGCGCTACTCGATTAAATGCTTCTTCAAGAATATCCGGTGAAGTAGCAAAGTTAAGGCGTACATAGGATGAGAATTGTTGCCCAAAGCGGACTCCAGCTGAGAAAGCGACCTTTGCATTCTCGACTAGATATCCAGCAGGATCATCGCCAATCTCGTAACCACCAAAATCGATCCACGATAGATAAGAACAGTGCGGCACGGTGGATTTTGCGTGAGGCAATTTTTCGGCTAACAATTCGGAGACAAGTTTGCGATTGCTATCGAGCTGAACCATCAATTTATCGAGCCACGGCTCACCTTCTTTAAATGCGGCGACAGTAGCAAATGCACCTAGTAAGGACGCTCGATAATGTGTAGCAGGTGCGATTGCATTGAGTCTTTCATGCATCTGGGCATCTTGCGTCACAATGATCGCGCACTTAAGTCCAGCGATATTCCAACCCTTGCTTGCAGCGGTGACAGTAACCGTGACTGCGCGAGCATCATCACCCAGAGATAAGAGCGGAGTAAATGGTTGTTCCTTAAAGGTTAATGGTGAGTGAATCTCGTCGCTGATAATCCATACATTATTTGCGTGGGCGAGATCGACAAAGCGCTGAAGTTCTTCTCTCGTAAATACCCGACCTATCGGATTATGGGGATTACATATGAGGTGGACTTTAATTCCAGATTTGTATGCCGCTTCGATTCCATCCCAATCGAGAATCCACGGTGAACCATTGACCTCGGTCTCGGAGAGAGTCATTGGCACATCCACGATCTCTAACCGTGTTTCATTTGCCCAGGTTGTAAAGTTTGGATAGACCGGTGAATTGATCATGATTTTGTCGCCATACTCGGTTAATACGCGAAGGGTTTCTACGACACCTACGCCTACATCGGCGGCAACACGAACTTGGGTGGGGTCTAACGTCCATCCATTTCGGCGCAATGAGAACCCTGCAAAAGCTTCACCTAATTCGGGAACAGTTGAGAGATAACCAAGATCAGATTTATTAATCATCTCAATCAAAGTTCGACGAATCGGTTCTGCTACCGGAAAGTCCATCTCCGCTACTGGAAGGGGAAGAATTTCGTGGGGAAATTCTCGCCACTTTTGACTTCTATGTGTCTGGAGCTCTTCCAATGTGACGAAGTGAAAGTCGTTCATAATCGGAAGTATTGCACTACTCCTTCAGATTCACCATGATTACGCAGTGACTACCCCACTCTTATCTGAATCTGCAATGCGGAAAATATCGGCAGATCTTGCTTCCCGCGATAAGAGACTCGCAAAGGTAATTGCCGCTCACCCTCTATGCACGATTGGCAGAAATCAAAAGCCGATCAAACATTTTGAATCGTTAGTCGAATCTGTAATCTCTCAACAACTTGCCGTCAAGGCCGCAGATACGATTTTTGGCCGGGTAAAGAAAGCAGCAGGCGGGAGAATTATTCCAGCACGCATTGAAGCACTGAGCGAGGCAGAGATGCGCGAAGCTGGCGTATCGGGTGCAAAATTTAAGACGATTCAAGGACTTGCTGCTGCTTCGTTAAATAAAGAAATCAACTTTAATAAGTTGCATGAAATCGAAAGCGACGAAGAAATCTATTCGCAGTTAACTAATCTGTGGGGAATTGGCCCATGGACGGTCGATGTATTTATGATGTTTCAACTTGGTCGACTCGACATCTGGCCAACCGGCGATCTCGGGGTCAGGCGCGGTTGGGAGAAGATTTATAAATTGCCAGAGGAAATTACTCCTAAGGCGCTCCAACTCAAAGGTGAAAAATTCCGCCCCTACCGAAGTGTTGTCGCCTGGTATTGCTGGCGCGCCTGGAGCTAGCTGATTGGGAAAGCAACTCCGGTACTTGAGTGACAGTCATATCCATTTGGGTTTTTCTCAAGATATCGCTGGTGATACTCCTCGGCCGGGTAGAAAGTAACTCCGGTTGCATCGAGTATCTCGGTAACAATCTCCTCAATACCTTCGCGAGTGAGCGCAACTTGATAAGCGTTACGGGTATCAAGCGCCTCGCGACCTTGCTCGGCAGTAGTAAAGAAGATTGAACTTCGATATTGAGTTCCGATGTCTCCACCTTGTTGGTTGAGAGAGGTCGGATCATGCATTACCCAGAATTCGCGGAGCAGATGTGAATATGAAATTTCAGTGGGATTGAAATTTACCTCCACCATTTCAGCATGGTGAGTGCGACCGGTGCAGACCTCTTCATATGAGGGATTGGGAGTTACTCCACCCATATATCCGACTCGAGTTGATGTAACTCCTGGCAAATTCCAAAATCTGCGCTCAGCGCCCCAGAAACATCCAGTTGCGAAGTAAGCAGTTGCAGTCAGATTCTCATCATTGGTGGTCTTCATAGTCGGATAATCTATCCTCTGAATCGGAAAGATTCGGGTCGAACTTTCGGCCCCCGTAGCTCAGGGGATAGAGCACTGCCCTCCGGAGGCAGGTGCACAGGTTCGAATCCTGTCGGGGGCACAATCTTCAAGAGGCGAGATAAATCACCTCCTCTATCAATCTTTTTCTCCGTACATCCTTGTTTAACGGACGCTGAACAGGGAGAATTACACATTCACGAATAGTGAGAAATATTTTTTTATCGCTGGAAGGAGCTTCCCCATGGATTGGAGACATCAATCTGCCTGCCGTGATGAAGATCCAGAACTCTTCTTCCCAGTTGGAAATACTGGTCCAGCAATCACTCAGATCGAGGAAGCGAAGAAAGTCTGTAATCGCTGTATCGTAAAAGAACCGTGCCTCGCCTGGGCTCTCGAGTCAGGACAAGATGCGGGCGTATGGGGTGGCCTCTCAGAGGATGAACGTCGCGCCCTCAAACGTCGC
>CAJBMC010000072.1 GCA_903954055.1 uncultured Actinomycetes bacterium
TCTCAATCAAAGTGAGATCGAAGCTACCCGTACTTTTTAAACCTGCATGCATTCCAGCGGCTTTGAAGCCTTTCGGCAAAGCATTACTCATGCTCCGAGACCATTTCCTAATAGACCTAGCGATGCATCTAGACCGGCGATGAGGTTTGCGTTCTGAAGTGCCTGTGCAGCAGCACCTTTACCGAGATTGTCGATAGCAACTGATATGACGAGACGATTGGTGTGGTCATCAATCGCAACTTGCAGATGGGCGAAGTTACTTCCACCTACTGCAGAAGTCTTTGGCATCTGCCCCTCAGGCAAGAGAATGACGAAGGGTGAATCCTTGTAGAAATCTATGTAGGAGGCTCTCAATTCGGAGATCGAAATTGTGCGATTGAGCTTTACTGTAATCGTCGAGAGAATCCAGCGAGGCATCGGTGCGAGAACGGGTGTGAAAGAAACTTTTACATGCTGACCTGAGATAGCAGTAAGCGTCTCTTCGATTTCAGGAGTGTGTTGATGGATTCCCCCAAATTTGTACGAAGTCAGCGAACCGGCTACTTCACTCGCAATTAAATTAATCTTGGCCGCGCGACCGGCGCCGGTAGTTCCGGAGGCCGCAACAACAACGAGATCGGTGAGGTCTGCAAATCCAGATGCAGGTGCGGCGCCGAGCGCGATTGACGTTGCATAGCATCCAGGATTCGCGACTCGAGTGGCGCTGGAGATTTCGGCGGCCTTGCCTGGAAGATCTGCCAAACCATAAGTCCAAGAACCGGCGTATTGACCGCCATAATATTTATCCCACGAGGACTCTGATGTAAGTCGAAAATCAGCTCCAAGGTCAACAATTTTCACTGAAGATGAGAGTTGAGAAATAATCTTCGCCGACTCTCCATGTGGAAGAGCTAAGAAAACTAGCTCACACTCTGCAAAGTCTGCCGATTGGAAGGCGCTGAATTTTTCTCCGGCATAGCTCTGAAGCTGTGGGTGAATTGAGGTGATTTTCTCGCCGGCGTTGGAGTGTGCGGAGATGGCTGCGACCTCAAAGACGGGATGTCCGACTAAAAGACGTAGGAGCTCTCCTCCGGCATAGCCACTTCCACCAATAAGTCCAATTTTCATAACACTAGAATAGCATATTTATGCATAAGATTGCATAAGTATGCAGACTTATTGTGTGCGGAGGATTGCTCCGGTTGCCTTGGTGGCCGCCGCTACCGCCGCTTCGCGGGCTGCCGTTACTTCCGCTCCGGTAAGGGTTCGATCGTGGGCTCTAAAAGTAAGATTAAAGGCTAGCGAGATCTTGCCATCGCCTAGTTTGTCGTAGCGATCGAAGAGGGTACTAGATTCGAGCAATTCGCCGGCTCCTTCGCGAAGGGCCGCCTCAACATCGCCGGCAGCAATGTGCGCATCAACAATAAGCGCCACATCTTGGAGCGCAGCCGGCATTGTTCCAACAGAGAATGGACGGACAATTTCGGTATCAGGAAGGGCGCTCAGTCCTACCGCAAAAGCAGCCGAACGTTCTGGTAATCCGTAAGCGGCAATAACTCTTGGATGGAGTTCGCCACCATGAGCAACGGCCTTGCCATCGACGATCAGTTCGGCGCAACGACCTGGATGCCAGGGAGCAAAATCAGAGCGCTTAATGCTCCATTCGAGATTACAGAGTTGCAGAATATCTTCCGCGTAAGCGATGGCATCCTGCCATGAGTAGCTTCGGGCTGGACCTTGCCAATCCGTTGCCTCATTCTTGCCAACGAGCAATCCAGCAACGTGATAAGCCTGAGGCGGAACGCTAGCGCTTATTGCATCGATTACCACCTGCTCTGGACGCTTTCCTAATTCTGGTGAGATTGCAGGCGTCAACTTCTGAGAGCTCCGGAAGATTGAACCCATCTCAAAGATTGCAAAGTCCTTTGCGCCGCGACTGATATTTCGTTGCGCAACATCAATCAAACCTGGGACCAGGTGAACGCGCATCAATGGGAACTCTTCTGACATTGGGTTTGCGATTCGATATGTAGCGGCTCGCTCGCCCAGGAAGCCCATCTGATCTATTGTCTCTTGGTTTGTAAATGGGAAAGTTTGAACCTCAGCAAAACCTCGACTTGCTAGCATCGAAGCGATGGCTCGACGACGTTTCTGGGTAGGAGTGAGAGATGCGTGCTTTGGGCGGGGAGGCAAGATCGAAGGAATCTTGTCATAGCCCACCATTCGAGCCACTTCTTCAACAAAATCAGCTTGCTGTAGTAGATCGGAGCGCCATGACGGTGGATCAACCTGGAAGGTCGATTCATCAACATCACAACCTACCGAACGAAGATGCTTGGCAACTTCAGCTGGTGAAATATCAATTCCAAGAAGATTAGATACGTACTGTGGATCAACCTTTACAACTGGCGCATAAACCGGCTTACCATCGATCACGGTATCAACATGCTGCGCATTAGATAGTTGGGTAAGTAACTGCACAAACCGAGCCGAAGCAAATTCGGCGAGGGATGGATCTACGCTACGTTCGAGTCGGCGTGATGCTTCTGATGAGAGCTTATGACGTCGTGAATTCTTAGCGATAGCAATCGGATTAAATCGCACAGCTTCTACAGCAATGCGTGATGTCGAATCAGTTATCTCAGATTCAAGACCGCCCATGGTTCCGGCTAGAGCGAGTGGTTTTTTATCATCCCAGACCATCAAATCATCAGGATGAAGTGTGCGCTCTTGACCATCAAGGGTTGTGAACTTCTGAGAAACACCAGCGCGTTTAATAGAGAGACCGCCGGAGATTTTATCGGCGTCAAATGCGTGAAGTGGCTGTCCAAGTTCGAGCATTACGTAATTAGTGATATCAACAACGAGGGAGATGGAGCGCATTCCCATCTTTTCAAAACGACGTCTCATCCAGATAGGAGTCTGCGCGGATTGATCGAAATCTTTGAGGGTGCGAAGATAAAAAACGCTTGCTGCATCCTCGTCGACAATTTTCGCAGTGACACCGGTACCTGTTTTTTCAAAAGTGAGAGAGCGAAGTGCGTCAACCGGATCGACATAGTTGAGATTTAGAGCGGCGGCAACTTCGCGCGCAACGCCACGGATACTGAGTGCATAACCACGATCAGGATTTACTGCGATATCAAAAATGACGTCATTTATCTCGAGGGTTGCTATTGCATCGCCCCCGATTTCGACTGATCCGTCTGAGAACGTCATGATTCCGGCGTGATCATCGCTAATGCCGAGCTCACGCCCAGAGCAGATCATTCCATTAGATGTCTTGCCGTAAGTTTCACGAGCGGCGATTACAAAATTACCCGGAAGAACCGCACCGGGAAGTGCGACGCATACGATATCCCCGACTGCGAAGTTAGTGGCACCGCATATGACAAATCGAGTTTCGCCCTCACCGCAATCAAGACCAACGTAGCGGATAGGCTTTTTGAATTCTGTAATCTCTTCGATAGAGAGGACTTTTCCAAATTTTAGTGGTCCAGTGAGATCAGATCCTTGGGTAATAATCTCTTCAACTTCAAATCCAACACGAATCAGCGCATCTGATATTTGATCTGCAGAGACTGTTGTAGGAATCTCAACAAATTCCTTAATCCACGATAAAGGTGCGCGCATTTACAGCCCCACTCCGAATTGACGAGTGAATCTCAGATCGCCCTCAACTATGTCATGCATATCGGTTATGCCATGGCGAACCATTAGTGTGCGCTCTAGTCCCATACCGAAGGCGAATCCAGAGAAGATCGATGTATCAATTCCACATGTTGCCAAAACCTTAGGGTTGACCATTCCGCATCCTCCCCATTCGATCCAGCGACCATTGAAGAAAATATCTACTTCGGCACTTGGTTCGGTAAAGGGAAAGAATGATGGGCGAAGTCGAGTTGTAACGTCATCACCAAACATATGTCTTGCAAAATTATCGAGCGTTCCCTTGAGGTGGGCCATCGTGATGCCTTTATCAACAACCAATCCCTCTACCTGATGAAAAACAGGGCTATGTGTTGCATCGAGTTCATCGGCACGAAATGTACGCCCAGGGCTGATTACATAGATCGGGGGTTGTTGACTCAACATGGTGCGAATCTGAACCGGGGATGTTTGAGTGCGCAAGACCATTCCAGATTCGATCGGTTCGATATAGAAAGTGTCTTGCATCGTACGCGCCGGATGATCCGCGGGAATATTGAGCGCATCGAAGTTGAGCCAACCTGATTCAAGTTCAGGCCCTTCCTCAACTGAGAATCCTTGCTCGATAAAGAAATCTGAAACTTCATTCTTAATGATGGTAATTGGGTGTAGCCCGCCGCGATGTGCCCGCTGTACCGGCAAGGTGATGTCAACAACTTCTTCAATGAGGACGCGCGCATCGCGTTCGGCTTCAAGACGCGCAGTTGCATCAGCAAGAAGTCGACCGATTTCGGCCTTCGCCTCGCCAATAATTTTTCCAGCAGAGGCTTTCTCGTCTGGTGAGAGTGATCCCAGCGCGCGGCTGGCCAATGAGATGGGAGCCTTATCGCCAACATGTGCCAGTCGTGCCACTTTCAGGGAATCAAGATTGTCGGCTTGAGCGAAAGCTTGCGCAGCGTCGCTGACCCAACCTTGCACATCCTGTGGATTCATAGCGCGAAGTCTAACCTGCAAGGCCTCGAGATAGCGTGAAGATAACGATTGAGGCCGCGGCAGAGAGATTGAGGCTCTCAGCGCGACCTGCCATTGGAATTGTGACCGATGTTAAAGATGAAGCAGATACACCCAAGGAATCGAGATCTACTCCCCTGGCTTCATTTCCAAAGAGGGCAATGTATGAATCTTCTAATGGAAGATCAACAATAGAAGCGGTCGCGTGTGAAGAGAGCAATAGTGGTTTCGCATTAGGAATTAAATCAATTACTTCGCTGAACGTAACTGACTCGAAAAGTGAAATATGCCAGAGAGAGCCTGCTGTTGCTCGCACAACTTTAGGTGAATACATATCAACGCTGCCAGGTGAGGTAATTACTGCATCGACGCCCATGGCATCCGCGGTCCGCAATATCGTTCCGGCATTGCCTGGATCTTGGATCTCATGAAGATAAATAACTCGGGCGGCCTGCTTCTGCGCAAGCGGAGCTAAATCTGAAATATCTGGCCGCGGGAGAACGCAGAGGGCGAGAATTCCCTGTGGCGTTACAGTCGAGGTCATCTCCGACATCACAGCGTCGGTAACTTCAATCACTTCAATCTCATGAAGATCGAAGTCGACGAGTTTAAGAAGCCCGGCGCTGGTCACATAGAGAGATTTAATAATCGGACCACCGGGTGAGATCAGTGCTTCTCGTGCAGATTGCAATCCTTCAGCAATAAACATTCCTGCTGCGCGACGTTCTTTTACGCCCCGGGAACCAATAAGAGCCTTCACTCGCGCAACATGTGGCGAGTGAAGGCTCTCAATCATTGGTCTCCTTAACTAATCTCAGAGATTACTTCTGAAATTACTTTGAAGCCGCTGCAACGTGTGTACGTGCAAGCTCTACTAGGACCTTAAACGCTGCTGGGTCATTAGTAGCCATATCTGAAAGAACGCGACGATCTACCTCTAGACCAGAGAGCTTAAGCCCCTGGATAAGACGGTTATATGTAAGACCGTTTTCGCGTGCTGCTGCATTAATGCGCTGGATCCAGAGCTGACGGAAGTCGCCCTTCTTATCCTTGCGGTCATTAAATGCATAGACCATTGAGTGCGTTACTTGCTCCTTCGCCTTTGTGAAAAGACGTGAACGCTGTCCGCGATATCCGCTGGCGCGCTCGAGGGTAGTGCGACGCTTCTTAGCTGCGTGTACTCCGCGCTTTACTCTCATCGGTTATCCCCCTTACTTCAAACCAAGCATGCGCTTGGCTGTCATTGTGACGGTTGGCTTTGCTGATTGTTCTTGGCTCATACGACGAGTAACACGTGATGACTTGTGCTCCAAAAGGTGGCGCTTGCCGGCACGCTCATGCATGATCTTTCCTGAACCTGTCACGCGAAATGTCTTCTTCGCGCCACTGTGGGTCTTCATCTTTGGCATTTCTTATCTCCTATTACTTGGTACTGCGTCGTGTGAACAAAATTCTTTTATTCAGCTGCTATTTCTTCAGCAGCTTTTGCTTTAGCAGCTCGCGCCGCCTTCTGCTCTGCAACTGCTTCGGTCTTCTTCTTTGTTGGACCGAGCACCATCGTCATATTGCGACCCTCTTGCTTAGGGGCAAATTCGACGAAGGCAAACTCTTTGACATCTTCTGCAAGACGCTGCAAGAGCTTGAAGCCGAGCTCTGGACGCGTTTGTTCACGTCCTCGGAATTTCATTGTGATCTTCACCTTGTCGCCACCTTTGAGGAATTTCTCGACTGCAGAGCGCTTGGTCTCATAATCGTGATTTTCAATCTTGGGAGTTAGGCGTACTTCCTTTACAACAATGTGGGTCTGATTTTGACGAGCCTCGCGTGCCTTCTGTGCAACTTCGTACTTGTACTTTCCGAAGTCCATGATTTTGCATACGGGTGGATTGGCCTCGGCTGCGATCTCAACAAGATCTAATCCGATTTCATCCGCCATCGCCAAAGCAGCCTCGATATCTACTACTCCAACTTGTTCGCCCGTGTAATTAATCAGGCGTACTTGTGGCGTGCGGATACGATCATTGATGCGTGGGTCAGTGGTGATCTTTTATTCCTTTGTTCGGTAATGATTCGAAAATTAGCCACGTACATGGTTTCTTCGATTCACTTTGCTATATGTAGCTCCTGCGCTGAAAGAAAGCGCGCACCAAACAAGAAAACCCAAGTGTGGGTTTTACCTGACAAACCAATCAGCCGAAGCCGTAGAGGTGGGAGTGCGAACTCCGCTTGCAGCAGCCGAAGCCACTGGTCTGAGGCAATTCTAAAGGAAGTCGGGCTAGAGACGAAATCGCGCCCAAGGCGCTAGCGAGCTGAGCGTGGATCGGGCGTTAATTGTGGGCACGCGGCGCCAGGAGCAATGACTGCCTCGAAGTGCCAACGCTCGTTGGCATAGATACGACAGAGCCCCACCTCATTGGAGTGCTCTTGAACCCATGCCATACCTACCGACCCTTCAATGCTAGCGATATCGATCGCTAAGCCCCTCGTATGTTGCGAGAGTTGCGGCGGAAGCACCCAATGTGCGGCGAGTGTTTCGCTTCCCTTCAATTTCACCTCAGCCAAATACAACGCTTCTTGCTTCGCTCGAGTTCTAAAGCCTGATGTAAGACGGATTGATATTCTAGATTTTTCTGCAATCGCCTTGAGCGCTTCAAATCGATTCTTCAATAATGGATTGAGTGAGTGCACCTCTCCATCACCTCTTGGTAGCGGTGTTAGCGCGCTTACTCCTAAATCAAGGAGATTATTTGGACAGATTGCTGTTTGTGATTGAGCTACCCCTGATGTGAGTGAATCAAAACAGAAGGGTTTTGCAACTCGGTGATCGATGTGATGAGAAAGAAGAAAGCTGAGCGTTGCTAAAAGCCCCACCAGCGCGATTCCACCCAGAAATATTGGAAATCTAATCTTCACCTATTGAACTTAGCCGCCCATTGCGTGGTAGCCACCATCAACGTGAATGATTTCACCCGTTGTCTTTGGGAACCAGTCACTGAGCAGCGCGACTGTTGCTTGCGCCGCCGGGACAGGATCTGTTACATCCCACGTCATTGGGCTGCGCTCATCCCAGAGCTCTTTAAAACGGGCAAAGCCCGGAATCGACTTTGCTGCCACGGTGCTGATCGGACCAGCTGCAACTAAATTAACTCGAATATTTTCTTTGCCAAGATACTTAGCTAGATAACGGCTCGTTGATTCTAAAGCCGCCTTTGCGATACCCATCCAGTCGTAGAGCGGCCAAGCAACTTGGGCATCAAAATCTAGACCGACAACTGAACCGCCGCTCTGCATAAGTGGACGACATGCAAGAGTCAAAGATTTGAGTGAGTACGCAGAGATTTGGACTGCAGTCGCAACATCGGGCCATTCGGTATTGAGGAAATTTCCACCAAGTGCGGATTCAGGTGCGAAACCGATCGAATGCACAACTCCATCAAGATGTGGGAGATGCTTGCGAACTTCATCTGCTAATCCATCCAGGTGTTCCTGATTGGTTACATCGAGTTCAATAATCGGTGGCATCTCAGGAAGTCGACCTGCGATTCGAGTTGTAAGACTGAGACCACGGCCAAAACCTGTGAGGACAACGTTGGCACCCTCTTCTTGGGCTAACCGTGCGATATGAAAGGCAATCGAGCCATCTGTCAGTACTCCAGTAACGAGGATGTTCTTTCCTTGAAGAATTCCCATATCAGTGACCCATTCCTAATCCGCCATCAACTGGAATGATTGCCCCAGTGATGTAGCTTGCTTGTGGTGATGCAATGAATGTTACGACATCTGCAATTTCATCTGCGCTACAAAAACGCCCGAGCGGAACCTGCGCAGCAATTGCTGCACGTCTTGTCTCATCAAGTTCTGCCGTCATGTCAGTCTCAACAAATCCCGGTGCGATTACATTTGCAGTGATGCCGCGACTTCCTAGTTCGCGAGCAAATGATCGCGCCATTCCGACCAACCCTGACTTCGAAGCGGAGTAGTTAACTTGTCCAGCTGCTCCTACTCCCCCAACGACAGAGCCGATAAAGATAAGTCGACCACGCTTGAGTTTAAGTAAACCTTTTGTAGCTCGCTTTGTGACTCGAAAAGCTCCTGTGAGATTGGCATCTATAACGCTCTCGAAATCCTCATCACTCATACGCATGACCAAGGTGTCTCTGGTGATTCCTGCGTTAGCGACGATGATCTCCGGTTGGCCAATCTCGCTCTCTACCTTTGTAAATCCAGCGTCCACTGATTCAGATGATGTGACATCCATCTGTACTGCA
>CAJBMC010000073.1 GCA_903954055.1 uncultured Actinomycetes bacterium
TCGATAAACTCGCATCTGCCGGCGCCATCATCACATCAACCAATGATGGCGTGCGAGTAAAGATGGATCATCGCCCTCGCGCTGTTGATGTCGCAACACTTCCCTACCCAGGATTTGCGACAGACCTTCTGCCATTCATTATCGGAATGAACGCAGTCGCTGAAGGTCATGCAATCGTGACAGAAAACGTCTTTGAATCACGCTTTATGTTCGTCAATGAACTTGCTCGCCTTGGTGCTCAGATCACGGTAGATGGCCACCATGCCTCTATCGACGGTATTCCACAGCTATCTGGTGCACCTGTTGAAGCATCTGATATCCGTGCTGGCGCTGGTTTGATCCTTGCAGCTCTCGTTGCTGAGGGCGAGACCACCGTAGATGGCGCCTTTCACGTCGATCGCGGCTATCCCAACTTTGCTGAGGACCTCTGCGCACTAGGCGCGAAGGTCACTCGCGAATAGCCAACTATTAGAATGCCCGGATAGGTCTCACATAAAAGGCATCACTCTTCCCGCCAGTTCCTTGCCAGCCATCGGAAAAATCTTGAACCAGTGCAAAGGAAGCATTGGAAGGAGTCTCAGACGAAGACCAGTAGAAGCTTTCTAGGCTCTCTCTCAATCCTCCAATAATTGATTTCTGCAAATAGAGCAGGTTGAGTTCATTCTTTGCCGGCAGATACCAATCATTAAGAGTAATTCCCGAAAAAGATGATGAATATGAATGTGCGAGCGTCGCAGCAGATGTTGATGGATTGCTATTTCCCTGCGAGATAATTGTGAGAGTATTTAGATATCCCCGCCCAATCGTAATTGCGATTGCATTGTCCTGGGTGCTGACATTGCCAACGCGTGAACTTTGGTAATTCACCGGTGAGCGTTGAGCCCAAGTACGAATTGGATCGCTGCCCGAATTCCACCCACTGGGGGCTGCCTCGAGATAGTTGCAAGTTGTTGCCATCGTTGGACCACATACAAAAGGCAACAGAGCAACATAGAAGACCTTGCCGCCTCCAGGACCGGTATCACCAATAACGCAGGTACCGCCAGTGGCACATGTAAGAGCAACCGGCGTTGAAGCAGGAACAACTACGACTGGTGGAACATATTCCTTCGTAGTTACTGAATCTGATGGCGTTGAAGCTGCAGAGGTTCCATCAGCATTCGTTGCTGTTACAGAAAATGTATAAGTCGTTAATTCCTGCAGTCCGCTTATAACAAGACGAAGATCGCTAGAGCTCTTTACTTTTCGAGTCTCGCCATTACTGATTGAGATTGTGTAATAAGCAACCGGTGCATCTGGATTTCCACTTGAATTCGATACTAAGGAGATAGCTGCGCTCACGTCACTATATGCCACTGCAGTTGCAATTATTGGCACTGCCGGCAACGTTGCATTTCGGAAATACACGCTCTTGACCTGATGCTTAGGGCAATTGCTTCGGATTAGACGATACGCAAAGGCCGAGCTCTCTTGATTAGAGCAGACGGTCAGTTGCTTTGATCCAGGGCCAGAAGAAATTGGAGTATCGCTCTGGACTAATCGCCACTTAGCAATCGCCTGATGAGAAAGACAGGTGCCTAGTTTCGAGATTGATTCTATGCCGCTATTGAAATTGATACAGGTCACTATCGTTGCCGATGGCGCTGCTGATGAGTCAGCTGCTGCCGGCAAAAGATGACCGGCGACGAGCAAAAGCGCGCTCACGGTGATGGTTAGTTCTCTTTGGATTTTTATTGGTTATTTTCCACTTCCACCAGATATACGCGCGATAATCGCAGCAAGGCGATCTTTTCTCATTTGGATTCGTTTCATCTCTGCATCTATAGCTGATTTGATTGCGCCATACGTGCTTCGATCCTCAGGGTTCAATCTGCGAACAGCTGAGACCAGTTCAACCTTGTTCTTACTCTCCGCTGAGATGAGACCAATTTCAACCAATGCAGCAGGAAGGACTCTGCCCACCTGTTCAGAAGCAATATTTCCAACAACTTCATACTTTCGGGCAATCTTCACAATCTCAGTAATGCTGGTACGAGAATCTACTGGGAGTAGAGCAATTTCAGCATTAACGTCATCGATGTTGGATTTTGTAATTCCCCGAATATCAGCTTGCGCGAATGATTCTGCTGTAGCAGCCTTTGATGACTTGAATACTTCGACGATATCGGCACGCGCAGTGCGAACCTCTGCCTCACGTTGGGCGATGGCTGCTACAACCGCGGCATCTCTAGTTACATTAGATGAACTAGATTCACTAGGCGCTGAATCAGCGCACGTTCTGGTTTTTGTAGATAGACCCGCATCTGCGAAATTTTGTTCCGAAATAGTCGTCCCACAATATGAGTAGATTGAAAGGGAGGTTAAGTCCGCGAAGGCAGAACCGCCAAGCGTTGTTAAGTTGCTCGAAATTCTCAACTCAGTTAGCGAAGTCAAATATGAGAATGCATATTCCCCTACTGATGTTACGCTATTGGGCAAAATCACAGCTGTTAGGCGAGTTGAATTTCTAAAGGCAAGAAAACCAATTGAGGTCACGCCATTTTCGATAGTGAGAGTCTCGAGATTACCTGAGCTATAGAAGGCATATCCACCCACTTCACGCACGTTTCCAGGAATTGTCAGAGATGTCAATCCATTATTAAACTTGAATGCATTTACGCCAATCGAAGTAACGGTGTTCGATATTACGAGAGAGTTGATATCATTCCCATCATCACCGGCAAAGGCATTGTCTGCTATAGAAACCACTCCACTTGGAATTACAACTGCGCCAGTGCAACTGAAAGCTCTTGTAGCGACATTATTTATAATGCTGAAGTAGCCAGTCGGCTCACCTAATGTTAAACAGGCAACATCGCCGCTAGTTCCGTCATATACAGACCCCATTGATACTGCAGAAGCTGTAGGTGCAACTTGGATTGAAGTTGCAAGGATTGCCAGGACTGCGAGGAAGCGAAATCCACTTTTCAATGTGTTAGTCATGCGCGAAGATTATTAATCTTGTCGATCTATCTTTAAGAATGTCACACTTAGCATTAGGCGCATGATCTCTGGAGAAATCCCGCACCTCTGAGGTAACACTTGTGACAGCACTCCCCTGCCGATTAGCTCCCCTGTGACATCATTAACCATGGATTCAACGAGAGTTATATATGTCGAGAATGATTCCGCACTACGCCAATTCCTACAGGAATCTCTCAAAAATCAA
>CAJBMC010000074.1 GCA_903954055.1 uncultured Actinomycetes bacterium
CGGTATGGAGATTGTTTACGATGATCAATCACTCTCAAGTTTTATCACCAGAGCAACGGATTTAACTCCGGATCATCCGGTCTTGGTCGATAGATTCCTCGATTCTGCAATCGAACTCGATGTGGATGCGCTCTATGACGGAGTAGATCTCTTTCTCGGTGGAATCATGGAGCATATCGAAGAGGCTGGAATTCACTCAGGAGATTCAGCGTGCGTATTACCAGCGATGACAATCTCCGAGAGTGCACGTTCTGAGGTCCGTCGCGCCACCCTCGCCATCGCTGAAGGTGTCGGTGTTCGGGGACTTATTAATATTCAATTCGCAATGGCGGGAAATATTCTCTATGTATTAGAAGCGAATCCTCGCGCATCTCGTACCGTTCCATTTGTCAGTAAGGCAACTGGAGTTCCATTGGCGAAAGCTGCAGCAAGAATCGCAGTGGGATCTACCATCGCAGATCTTAAGAGTGAAGGCCTCTTACCTCAGAGTGATGTTGAAGTTCCGCGCGGAGTAAGTGTGAAAGAGGCGGTATTGCCGTGGAACCGATTCCGACGTACCGATGGTCGCGGTGTCGACGCAGTACTTGGACCTGAGATGCGATCTACCGGCGAGGTCATGGGAATTTCATCGAGTTTCGGTGGCGCATATGCTAAGAGTCAGATTAGCTCTTTTGGTCCGCTTCCAAAGAGTGGCACTGTCTTCTTATCACTGGCAGATAAAGATAAGGCTGCTGGAGTTGATTCTGCGCGAGCGCTGATTGAACTCGGCTTTAGAGTGTTAACAACCCAAGGAACAGCGGCATTTATGGCATCCCACGGAGTACAAACCTCTGAAGTTCGAAAGAACTCAGAGGGACGTGGACCAATGGGGGAGCCGACTATCGTCGATATTCTCAATGCAGGAGAGATTGATTTAGTGATCAATACTCCGGTCGGTCGGGGAACTCGCGCAGATGGTTGGGCTATTCGCACCGCTTCGGTACAACGCAGTATCCCGATTATTACAACAACTCCCGGATTTAATGCGGCGGTCGAAGGTATCCGCGTGCTGCGACAAGGCGATCTCGACGTGAAATCAATTCAAGAGTGGCTCGCATGAGTACCATCAATAAATCAGCCACACAGGTAAATGCAACGATCATCTCAAACAAGCGAATCGGTGCTTACCACCAGATTATTCTCAGCGTTGGCGAAGCTGTTCGACATTGTCGACCAGGTAATTTCATCGCAATTCAAGTTGGTGGCGATTCATCTCGGATGGTACTTCGCCGTGCTTTCGCAATCTCGCGTACATCGGAGAGCGCACAATTCGGCGGTACGGTAGAACTCATCGTCGCTCCACATGGATCTGGTTCTAAATGGTTATGTGCCCAGTCGGAGGGTGTCGATGTTGATGTTGTTACTCCACTAGGTAAATCTTTTGGAATTCCAACCGAGCCAGCTAATGCGCTCCTGATAGGTGGCGGTTACGGTTCAGCTCCGCTCTTTGGCTTAGCTGATGTTCTTAAAGGTAAGGGATGCAAGGTCGATATGATCTTGGGTGCAAGTAATGGAAATAAGATTTACGCACCGATGGAGGGAAAACGTTCTGTTAACTCCCTTAAAATTTTTACTGAAGATGGCTCAATGGGTGAGACCGGGCGAGTCACCTCACAACTTGCTTCGATTATCGCAGAACGTGAAATTGAGATTATCTATTCATGCGGCCCAATGGCGATGTTGAAGGCTATTACTGAAATTGCGACCGAGCTAGGTGTCGTACACCAGGCTTCAGTAGAAGAAGCGATGGCCTGCGGAATCGGAATCTGTATGACCTGTGTGCTTCCAGTGAAAGATGAGTCGGGATCGATCTCGATGAAACGTTCATGTATCGATGGTCCGGTGATGGATGGTGCATCTGTCTGTTGGGATCTCGTTGGTAAGGGAACGGAGAACTTCTGATGAGTACACCAGTTGATCTCTCCACCACACTTGGTAATGCCTGGTTTCCTTCGCCGGTCTTCACCGCAAGCGGTTGTGCCAGCTCCGGTAAGGAACTTTCGCAATTCTTCTCACTAAAAGATATCGGCGCAGTCGTTACTAAATCGGTAATGAATAAGCCCCGACATGGTCGACCTACTCCTCGAATGGCAGAGACTCCATCTGGAATGCTCAATTCAATCGGTCTACAAGGACCCGGTATTGATGCATTTCTAGCAAATGATGTTCCCTGGTTGCTCTCACAAGGATCCCGAGTAATTGTTTCAATCGCAGGAGAGACCGTCGATGAGTATGCAGTTCTGGCGCGAAAGATTCGTTCTACTGCAGGAATCTCCGCCATCGAGGTGAATATCTCGTGTCCCAATGTTGAAAATCGCGGCTTAGTTTTCGCAACAGATCGAGAGACAGCTGCACGAGTCATTGATGGAGTCCGAAAAGTAATTGGTGGCGAAATTCCTATCCTCGCGAAGCTCACCCCCGATGTGACAAATATCGTTGATGTTGCACAAGGCGTCGTTGATGCGGGTGCTGATGGATTAGCGCTTATCAATACTGTCTTAGGTATGGTGATAAATCTTGACACGATGAAACCCCATCTTGGCGGTAAGAC
>CAJBMC010000075.1 GCA_903954055.1 uncultured Actinomycetes bacterium
ATCCCCATCTTTCTTATCGGGCGGATTGGAATGGGCGATCTCAAGCTCTGGTTGTCGATGTTGCTTTCCAATGGGCAATTAATTTTGAGCACGCGGTATTTCACCCTGCTATTCATCTCAATGTCGGTTGCGGTCGCTACCACAGCCATATTGCGGCGAATGAAGAGCCCTATCGCCTTCGCTCCGGTTATCTTGGCGCCCTTCGCTATGGTCTATCTCGCTATCTGAGTCGCTTCTATTTGAGGTGCGAGTAGGGTCGAACTTCTGAGACAATTGGCCTATGCGTTGGATAACAGCTGGTGAATCTCATGGTCAGGCCCTGTCGGCAATCATTGAGGGTATGCCTGCTCATATTGAGATCACGACTGCGGATATCGATTTCCATTTAGCGCGACGAAGACTCGGAACCGGCCGCGGCGCTCGTCAGAATTTCGAAGCTGACAAAGTTTCAATTCTCGGAGGTGTTCGTTTAGGGCAATCTCAGGGTGGTCCGATTTCGGTACAGGTAGGAAATAGCGAATGGCCTAAATGGGAGAAGGTCATGTCCGCTGATCCACTGCCAATTGAAGAGATTAAGGACCTTGCTCGTAATGCTCCATTGTCGCGACCACGTCCCGGTCATGCGGACCTGGTCGGAATGCAGAAGTATGACTTTGATGATGCTCGTCCTATCCTCGAAAGAGCGAGTGCGCGAGAGACAGCAGCTCGCGTAGCGCTCGGTGCAATTGCTCGAGCCTTCCTTCGCCAGAGCGTAGGCATAGAAATTTTTAGCCATGTAACTTCAATCGGTAAGGTTTCAATTGGCGAAGGGCTAAACCTTCCAGAGCCATCAGAGATGGAACGCATTGATGCCGATCCTGTGCGCTGCGCTTACCCAGAATTTTCGGCACAGATGGTGAGTGAGATTGAATCTGCGCATAAAGATGGTGACACTCTGGGGGGAGTCTGCGAAATCCTCGCCTATAACCTTCCTCCCGGATTAGGTTCGCATGTGCATTGGGACCGTCGCCTTGATGCACGACTCTCAGCTGCAATGATGGGAATTCAAGCGATCAAAGGTGTGGCGATTGGCGACGGATTTATCTCGGCATCTCGTCGAGGCTCAGAGGCCCACGATGAGATTGAGCGAAATTCTTCAGGAAAGATTGTTCGCCGTACTGATCGCGCTGGCGGAACTGAGGGCGGAATGTCTAACGGTGAGGTTCTGCGCGTTTCAATTGCAATGAAACCAATTTCCACTGTTCCAAAGGCGCTCGACACGATTGATGTCATCTCTGGTGAGGCAGCGAAGGCGATCAATCAACGCTCTGATGTGTGCGCGGTTCCTGCAGCTGGCGTTGTTGGTGAAGCAATGGCAGCGCTTGTTTTAGCGGAGGCGGTTCTCGAGAAGTTCGGTGGCGATTCAGTTGCGGAAACTCGACGTAACTATCTCTCCTATATGGAAAATCTTCGCTTTAAGTAAGATGGCACCGCACATCATTTTGATAGGTCCTATGGGATCTGGGAAAAGTACCATTGGCGCTCAATTAGCAGGAGAACTTGGCTTCACCTTCCGCGATACAGATTCAATGATTGTCGAGCAATCTGGTCGCGAAATCTCAGATATCTTCATCGAAGATGGCGAGGATTCGTTTCGGTCTCTCGAAAAAATCATTCTCCGCACCGCGCTACTAGAAGATGGTTCAGTTCTCTCACTCGGCGGTGGAGCGTGCATGAACGTCGATGCCCAATCTGCGCTGAGAGCCTCAGGGGCCTTCATCGTCTATCTCAAAATTTCCCTGGCACAGGTCTCATCACGGGTGGGATTTAATCAAGGGAGGCCACTCTTAATGGGAAATCCGCGCGCACAGTGGCAATCGCTCATGAATGAGAGAGCGCCAATATATGAAGGTCTGTCACACTACATCGCAGAGGTTGATAACAAATCTGTCGCAGATATCTCGGATGAGATTGCATTTGCCTTTGATTTGCGCGGAAGAGGAGCTCTCGATGGCTGAAATTCAGGTTAAGGCGGAACACGAGTATTCAGTAAGAATCACTGGTGATTGGCGTGGAGATTTATCTCCACTGGTTACTAAGCGCAGCCGAGTAGCAATCATTTACCCCGCAACCATGTCCTCGTATATGCCGACCTTCAATTTTGCTCAAACTGAAGTAGTTCTCCTTGAAATTCCAGATGGCGAAGCGGGAAAGAGCCAAGCTGTACTTCATTACCTTTGGGGCGAGCTAGCGCGATCCGGATTCACGCGCAGCGATCTCATCGTTGCTATTGGCGGCGGAACTGTG
>CAJBMC010000076.1 GCA_903954055.1 uncultured Actinomycetes bacterium
AGTGTTTGGTAATACCGCTTCAATCTTTTTCGCGGCCTTTGGTTGCGAATGAGATTGTGAATTCTTCCTCGAGCGCTTCTTTGTTAACGCTTGCGCCTCTTCTCCGCCAATTGCATTTGTGAGAAAGAGGCCAGCTAAGCCCGCAACAACTCTTCTTCTCGTAAGCATTGCGGGAGTTTACATAGGGCAAGCCCAGCCAAATCGCCAGAAGCGATTATTTACAGGGTGATTTAGAGCCCAGTTACTTTGACTGCTGCGAGCGCTACTCCAGCAACTATCACCCATGCGATAAGTCCCATCGCCATCGGGCGCGGACCGATTGCTCGGATTGCCTTCCAGCGCACACCAGATCCCAGGGCGACCAGACCAGTGCCGAGCAACAACTTACTGGTAAAGACAATATCGGCGAGCAGACGAGTATTGATTGTTACAAGATTATGCAATGTAGCAACGGCGATAAATCCGAGTACAAAGTATGGAATCAATGGAATTTTCGCACCGGCTACTTCGCTCTTACCTTGCGAGGTCAGCCATCGGCGATGGCGAATTGAAAGTATGAGAACAATTGGCGCCAAGAGGCAGACACGGGCAAGCTTTACAACGATTGCATATTTATCTGCTCCATCGCCCCAGACTGATGCAGTTGCAACAACCTGACCAACATCATGAACTGCCGCGCCTGCCCATGAACCAAATTCGCGTGTATCGAGATTAAAGAGATGTCCTAAGAAAGGAAGGATAAAGATTGAGAGGGTTCCGCAGAGCGAGATAAGACCGATTGCATAAGAAGTCTCCTCCTCAGTTGCACGAGTCTGGGGTCTGATTGCAGCGACTGCAGTTGCACCACAGACGCCAAATCCAACACCGATGAGAAGTCCGAGATCGCCCGACATCTTAAAGAGCTTTGAGAGGCCGAGAATTCCAAAGATGGTAAAGCTCACCACAATCACAACGGTAATGACTCCCTTGAGACCAATCTCCTTCAGCGATGCAACGCTTACCTGTGCTCCGAGAAGTGCAACGCCAATCCGCATGAGAGTCTTACTCGAAAGCTTTGTTGCGGGAGCGGCAAAAGTTGGCCATTGAATAAAATTTGCAACAAGAAAACCGAATGCAACACAGAGTGCGAGTGGACTTATCGCCGATTGGATATGGTTAATTTCAAATGCAAGTGCAACTAATAACGCAATCAGCGCCATACCTGGTGCGTAACTCTTAACCATTTAAAGTCCTAACTGTGCGGCTACTGAATCGGTAATTGTTATCTGATCGTTGAGATTGAGCTTGCCCGGGTTGACTCGATTTGATCCGGGAAGTCGTCCACCAGCATCCTTGACTTCGGCGGCAAAATCTCCGAGTCGATTGTTATCGCCGTCGACCGAAAGCTTGGCGGCATCAATAGCAATTACAAAGTGTGCAATTTCTTGTGGCGCGCTATCGAAATCGTGGTTAAACATATCCGGAATATTTCTAGACAGTGTCGGGCCGATCAAGACACCGGTCAATGACTCTACGAGAACAGCTAAGGCATAACCCTTTGCGCCACCAAGTGGTGCAAGCATTCCAGCGAGAGCTTCCTTGGCATCAACTGTTGGTGCACCATCTTTGGTAAAGGCCCAACCAGGTTCGAGCTCTGCACCTGCCTGCGCCTTCGCTTGAATTTTTCCGCGTGCAACTGCGCTCGTTGCCAAGTCAACAACGGTCGGCGGATTTGTCGGGATACCCGCTGCTACTGGAGATGTAGAGAGCAGTGGCTTATTTCCACCCCACGGTGGCATCACTGCAGGACCAGTACTAAATGCAATTCCAACAAGTCCAGCATCAATCATCGGCCACACATATATTCCAAGTGCCCCGCAGTGAGAAGAACGTCCCACTCCAACAGCTGCAACGCCATTGATCTTTGCGCGCTCGGCGGCAAGGTGTGCTGCGTTCTGAAGTTGCCAATGGCCAAGTCCGTCATCGCCATCGAAGACAACAAGGCTTGGTAAATCTGTAACTTTCTTCAGCTCTGCCTTTGGATTAATTCCGCCAGCGTTGAGGCGATCAAGATAAAAGGGAAGGCGCATCAAGCCATGGCTGCCGATGCCCCAGCGATCGCTTGCAACAATTGCGGTAGCGCTCGTCGCCGCCTTTGCTGAATCCATTCCTGCAGCGACCAGTAGTTCTGTCGCTCGTGTAATTGCAGAACCGACGGATAGCTCTGTCATCAGCGCGAGCTCTCTTTTATAGAACCAACTGCATTGATTGCAGCTTTACCGGTCAATAGCAGTTCGATATTTGCAGTAAGAATTTCATTGATTCGAAGTTGGCTCTCGGAGGTAATCCCCGCAACGTGCGGAGCGAGAATCACATTAGCAAGGGTCTCTAGTTCGCCAACGACCGGTGGCTCTTGCGCGCGCACATCGAGAGCTGCGCCAGAGATGGTCTTTGCCTTCAGTGCGGTGATGAGGTCAGCTTCATTGATTACTTCGCCACGACCAACATTGATGATGATTGCACTTGGTTTCATGAGTGCGAGAGTCGATGAGTTAATGGTGTTATTTGTCTGTGGAGTTGATGGCATATGAATACTGATGACATCTGCACCTTTGAGTACATCCTCCAACGAGCGCATACTCATGTTGAGCGGAGATAAACGTGGATCATCAGCTTTTACAAATGGGTCATAACCCAAAACCTTGCAGTTAAATCCTTGAATGAGTCGAGCGGTCGCCATACCGGTGGCGCCGCAGCCCAGCAATCCCCACGTTAGTCCTGAAAGTTCACGACCTGCTGTGCGATTCCACTTGCCTTCTCGAGTGGCAACGTCATGAGTTGGAATATTACGCAGCAATGAGAGCGCCAAACCAAGTGTTAATTCGCCGACGCTCACTGCATTGGCACCGAGTCCAGCAACTACAACTACACCTGCTGCATCTGCTGCCTTCAGGTCAATATTGTCGAGGCCTACGCCAGCACGAGCAATCACTTTGAGTTGTGGTGCAGCAGCGATGATTTCGGCAGTTACCTGGGTTCGATTGCGTACGACAAGTGCGGTCGCATCTTTAATCTTTGCTTTGAGATCTTCTGGGTTCTTCCAGAGATCATCTTCACGAAGAATGGGGAAGCTCCCTCCAAGTTTCTCGAAAGGAGCTCCCCACACATCTTCAGATATAAGTATCACGCAGAGATATACAACTTCGTGAATGTGTATTCGCGGTGACCCATTACCTCAGCGGTGCAGAGACGGCCGTTAACTGTGCGATCGATGACATCCATCATCATGTCGCCAGCCTTAGTTAAGTCATACTCGTAGCGAAGAAGTCCGGAGACATCAAGGTCCATATGCTCTTTCATGCTGCGAGCAGTCTTGATATTTGCAGTCAACTTCAATACCGGAATGATTGGGTTACCAATTACATTTCCTTGACCGGTTGGGAACAAGTGAATAACAGCGCCAGCTGCTGCCATCAGAGTTACACACTCTGCAGCTGCTGAAGATGTATCCATGAAGTAGAGACCCTTCTTCTTTGGATCTGGCTCTTGTGCTGGCTTAAGAACACCAACAACTGGAACAGAACCGGTCTTAGCGATATTGCCAAGTGCCTTCTCTTCAATGGTTGTAAGTCCACCAGCGATATTGCCCTGCGTTGGCTGTGAGCCAAGGAGGTTTGCGCCAGTTGATTCGATGACCTTGATGTAATTGTCATACGTTGTCTGGAACAAGTTGCGACAGGCATCGTCGATGCAACGTTCTGCAATGAGATGTTCTCCACCAGTGAGCTCAGAGGTCTCACCGAAGAAGACGGTTCCACCGGCGGCTACCCAGCGATCGACGGCTTGTGAAGTTGTAGGGCATGAACCAAGTCCAGATGTTGTATCTGATTCACCGCACTTGATTGACATGATCATGTCGCCAATCTCTGCTTCTTCACGCTGAAGTTCTGAGGCATCTTGGAGGAACATTGCGGCGACGCGACTTGCATCTGCAATAACTTGTAGATCGCCCTTGCCTTCAATTGAAAAAGCTGCAACTGGCTTTCCGGTTGTTGCGATTCCATCTGCAACCTTCTGAGTCCACTTTGGCTCGATACCAATTACGACAACAGCTGCAACGTTTGGATTGCGACCAGTTCCGATAAGTGTCTGAAAGGTAAGTTCTAGATCTTCACCAAATTGCAGACGACCGAATGCATGTGGGAGAGCGAGAGTGCCGGGAATAACCTTTGCAACTGCTTCTGCTGCTGCATTTGAGAGGTCATCGAGCGGCAAGATAATGACGTGATTGCGGATACCCATCGTGCCATTTTGGCGACGGTATCCGGTTAGGCGCGGCTTGCTTCCCATCGATAACTCCTCATGTTGTGTGTATGGATGTAATCACCCTTTTTAATATTTGCTGAAGCAAGGCCGACCTTGATGCCGTACTTGATGATCGCATCGCCTTCTGCAAGATCGGTCAGAGCGAATTTATGACCGAGTGGAATTGCATGATTTAAAACTGCTGTGCTCTCAGTTCCCTGCTTCACGGAACGGCCGTGAAGAGTCCCTGGCTCCAGATCCTCCATCGCCACTGCGACGTTATCGCCATCGTGGTGAAGCAAGAACTGCGGAGGTGTGATTGCCATAGATATACCTCTCACTTAGTTGGTGGTGCGCCAGCCATACGCCTAATAGGGGTAGTGGTCTGACCTCTGCCGAAAGTCTATGGCGGACGAGGCTTAATTGTCTAGACCCCTGCCTAAATTCTTCCTAGTGGTCTAACCTTTGGAGATGGGACGCGAACTTCGATACGGAATTATCGGCGCCGGCAGCATGGGGCGCGAGCACATCCTCAATATCAATGTGATGGGTGGAGGCGTCGTCACCGCTCTCGCCGACCCGCACGAGCCAAGCCTCGATGCATCTCTAGCGATGGCTCCGGGGGCGAAGAGCTTCGCTGATCACAGAGCGCTCCTCGAATCTGGGCTTGTCGATGCCGTCGTCATCGCGACTCCCAATGACACCCACGCTGCTGTGCTGAAAGATGTATTAGCGACAGATATCGCAACCATGATTGAGAAGCCACTTGCGACAACTATGGATGATTGCAAAGCAATTACATCGTGGGGCGAAGGCCGTAAAGCTCTCACCTGGATGGCGCTTGAATATCGATTTATGCCACCTGTCACCGAGGTAATTCAGCGCGCTAAAGCAGGCGAGGCGGGGAAGATTCATCAAGTCTCCATTCGCGAACATCGCGAACCTTTCTATCCAAAAGTTGATAACTGGAATAGATTTGCAGAACGAACTGGCGGAACGCTCGTTGAAAAATGTTGCCACTACTTTAATTTGATGGATATCGTCATTGGTGAAAATCCGGTGAAGGTCTTTGCATCTGGCAGCCAAGCGGTAAATCACCTCGATGAAAAGTACGATGGCAAGCAGGCAGATATGCTCGACAATGCTTATGTAATTCTCGAATACGCCAATGGCGCTCGTGGAATGTTAGATCTCTGCATGTTTGCCGAAGGTACATTTGATAAAGAAATTCTTACTGTTGTAGGTAGCGAAGGAAAGATCGAATCCTTCTTGCCATCGCAAACCGTAAAAGCATCTCGACGCGATAACTACGGCACACAAAGTCAATGGGCTAGCGGCGCTAGTCATGGTCGAGGCAATGAGGTCAAGCACGTTCATAATTACGATGTTCGCTATATGGGCCACCACTTTGGTGCGAGCTATCTCGAACATGTGAAGTTCCGCGATGCGCTACTTAATTCAACTCCAGCGGAGGTAACTCTCAACGATGGAGTAACAAGCGTTGCAACTGGACTTGCTGCACATAAATCAATTCGCGAAGGACGCGTTGTTACCCTCGCCGAAATGTGGGCTTAATTAGCCCTAGCGGACATCGCTCCATCTCTTCGGAGCGCATGCCCTAACGGACATCACTCCATCTCTTCGGAGCGCATGCCCTAGCGGACATCGCTCCATCTCTTCGGAGCGCATGCCCTAGCGGACATCACTCCAAGGTCTTGCATACTGATCAACAATCTCAGCCAGCTTCTCTAACCGAGGAATAGATACTTCGCGCAGAGCAGCAGGAATATCTTTCGCTCCGACGATATCTGCCCAAACAGCGCGGCCAGCAAGGAAACCACTTGCTCCACCTTGTGCACATGCCTTTACAGCATCGGCAAAGAAAGGTGCTTTGACGCCGTTGGAGAGCACAACCCATGGAGTACCTACTGCTTCAGTAATTCGCTGGGCGTTGCGAGTAATTGCAAGAAGATCGCCCTCACCATGAAATGGAACTTCCGCTTTATACAAGTCAGCGTTCCAGTGTGCTGCTTCCTTTGCAGCGATAATCAACTCTTCCTCGCGATCAAATGAGCGAGAGCTATCTGTTGGTGGTTTAACAATTACTTCGATAATGGAAGGTAATCCAGATTTCTGGCAGAGCTGATTAAATTCATCAACTAATTTCAAACGAGATTCCGGGGATTCATCGTTACGCCACAAGACTAAGAATTTCAATCCTACTGATCCGATATCTCGCATACGTATCGGGTCGACATCTTTATCAACAGCGGTATCAGTTGCTGCTCCCCCTGCGGGACCGACTAATAAGTCAGCTGCGGCAATAAGTCCACATGTAGGTGCGAGTACTTTCTGATCAATAATCGCATCGATACCAAACTCTTGATCGACAAGTAGCGCAGATGCGTAAGGTGAAAGTTCGCGAGCAACATCTACTTTGAACTGAGTCAATTGAGAATCAGGAACCGCAGAATCTTGATGAGCGGCAAACATTCCACGAAGTGCTTCTCGCTGATCGACTGCAACCATCGCCAGTGCACCTGATGGTCGCGCTAAATTCGTTAAAGCTCTTCTCATGATTGTGCCTCCAGGTAGGTGTTGAGTTCTTGCAAAGTTGGTATCGCGGATTGGCCATCGAGGCCACGACAAGAGAGGGCGGCAACTGCATTTGCGCGGCGGAGCGCCTCCGCCATCGGGCGTCCTTCAACAACTTGAGCCATAAGCGCACCATGGAAGACATCTCCTGCACCTAAAGTGCTGACAACATCAACGGTGAATCCCGGTGCTGATATGAATGCATCTTTGAAGGCGACGCTACCTTCAGAGCCAGATGTTGCAACAACAATATTGCCGGCGCTCTGCGCATCGAGGGCAATCGCATCTTTCAACGCTAACCCTGGATGGCGAAGTGCCATCTGACGATCGGTCGGTACGAAGAGATCTACAAGTGCGACATCAAAGTTCTCGACTCCATAACCCGCATCAAATGAAATCTTTGGGCCATGACCTCGTGTGATTCCAAGCTCTGAGAGCCGATTAATTCCAACATGATCGCAGTGGACCCATTGAGCTTCTGCAACTAATTTCTTCGCAGATTCATTAGCGGGCGCTTGAATAACCGGTTGGCGCGTACTTATTGCCCGCGCGCTATGTTCCTTCGAAACAACGATGACGCTTCCGGCAGTAGCAGTTGAGCCAATTGAAATTCCAGAGGTATCAACGCCTTCACGCTTGAAAATTTCAAGAATCTCGCGACCGTCGGCATCATCTCCGATTGTGCCCACAATTGCAGTTGAGATTCCTAGACGGGCAAGTGCAACCGCAGCAACTGCAGCCGGTCCTCCCCCGCCGCGGGTAATTTCATCAGCAAGAACACGTTCGTCTGCGGCAGGGTATTTATCTACAAGTGCGATGGTGTCCATCGTAATGACACCGATGCAGACGACCTGAACTTTACTCACGGGCATCTGCAAGGGCGGTTGCACGAGCGCCAGAGATATGTTGATGAGTAATTTTTGATGCCAAAACGCCATCACCATTTTCAATCGCATCGAGAATTTCATTGTGCTCTCTGCGAGATACCTCTTTACGACCTGGTAGGCGAAGCGTTGTATCCATCGACATCTTCATTACATCTTGAAGTACATGGAGAGTCTGATTGATAAAACGATTACCGACGATTCCGACAATGGTGAGATGGAACTTGGCATCGAGCATCTGAAGTTGATCGTAATCAATTGGCTCTTTAGCGCAGATTGTGTCGATCTGATTGAGAGTTGTTCGAAGGATTCTTATATCTTCCTTTGTCGCTTTAATCGCAGCCCAATTTGAGGCCGGAACTTCTAGAACTTCGCGCGCATCAAAGAGCTCATTGAGATCATGGGCTGAAGCCATCATTGATGCACGTAGCTCTTGTGCGACTAACGGTTCCTGCACGAAAGTGCCTTGGCCATGACGAATCTGCACCAAACCCTGCGCTTGCAGAATATGGAGAGCTTCTCGAAGAGATGGTCGAGATACTTCAAGCATCTCTGCCAATTGGCGCTCAGGTGGTAACCGATCTCCAGGTCCAAGATTTTGAATCTCAATTAATTCTGTTAATTGGCGAGCAATCTTTGCTGCTCGCTGTGGCGCAAGGTGGGTTGCTGGATTATTCATTGTGAAATCCTCACCATTCGGTAACTGGAATACCCAGTTTTTCTGCAATTGCGCGAATACCCGGACGGACATCGACCCAAGAAATTACTAGGTGATGAGGGTATCCACCGGTGATGATTCCATTGACTAGTACGGCAGCATCCGGTTCTGTACGCACCGTTGCGGTATTTCCTTGAAAGTGATTTGGTGCCGGAATCGATTCACCGCGACTTAAAACGATTCGAAGTCCAGTGCTATTTGCAGGATCTACATCTCGATCGATTCTAAAGAGCGTCACTGGGCCAGTCTTCAGTGGGAAATTTCCAGCGACTCCGAGTTTACGATTACAGTGAATATATTGCGTCGCGCTATTTGGGTCAGCAGCTAACTTTGTCGCTGCCGATCCGCAGTGCCATAGCCGTACTAAACCTTCTGCTTCAACGAGATCAACAATGTCGACGAGATAATTTTCATCAGACCCTAATGATTCACAGACCAACATTGTGACGGCGCCCAATACATCTCGCTCGCACGTTGTGACGGTACCTCGATCTGAGAGTCGGCCGAGCGAGGAACAGATACATGCTCCAAGATCTGTCGGAAACTCTGGCCAGCAGCGAATCGCAATTGCATCGAGTGAATCTTCTTCTCGCCAATCATCGAGAGCTACCTCGACTCCGTAGACTTTCTTTGCCTGTTCGACGTTGACATCGCCCAATGATGGCTGCGCAGCGAGCGCTGATGCATAAGCCTTATCTGCACGATCGCTCTTGACTTCGGAGATTCTTTCAAATGCATTATCAATTGAAATTTGACGAACATCTAGCCCAAAGAGTGAGTTGAGCTTTGCGCCATCGAAGAGACATGGTGTAAAGCCAACCGGTGCTTCTCCGACAGCACCTACCCGCTTTCCCTTAAGCCAAGCGAGCGCTGTATCTGCAACTTCGCGCGGCGCTGATGCGCCACGGGCCAATGGTGGAGTCTTCGCCGCTGGAAGTTTTCCATTGAGTGCATCTTCAATAGCGGCGCGCACATGCGCCTCATCTGCATTGCCATGTATATGTCGAATGGATTGACCAGCATCCATCAGCGCATGGGCCGCAAGATTGACACCGCACATTGAATTTAATTTAAGTCGTTCGCCGACTTCTCCGGGTTCGCGCATCGACCAGCCAAGAACTGGTCCCTTCACAGAGCCGAGAAGTTCGACAGCCGGTGATGCATCAGAGAATGAAGCCATAAAGAGAATATGGAGATCGGCATCAGGCAAGGTCACCGCAGCTACATCTTCGACCGTCATAACGAGTTCACTTGGTCCGACCACGGTTGCGCCGAGCTCGGTCAAGAGCGCTCGTGCGCTATCAAAGTTAGCCTGTGCACACCCTAAATCGAAGGTTGGACGGGCTAAAGCGACGAGAGCAACGGTACTCATTTTCCTCCAAGTGGTCTGACCTCTGGGAGTAGTTTGCCTCTATCGCTTCTCTACGTCAATGGTCTCTGCGAAGGAGATCAGGTCGCACTCGTCCGCGCACTGTACGCGATGGCCAATTGGCATCACCCGTAAGAAGTGAAATTCCAGAAGGTCTCGTAAGAATTGTCTCTTCTACCTTCCAACCTTTGCCGGTCGGATTCCATGCAATCACTTGTTGCGACTGAATCAATCTCTCACTCGCCTGCGTTGCTGGCCAATCCCGTGGCATAAATCCGGTCGGCCCACCTTGATGATGGTGATGCCATTCATCTCTATCGAAACCATTGTTGCCATATGAAAGTGTGGCGACATCAATCACCGATGAAAAAGGTTTGCCAATAATCGTTGCATCCAAGAGATCTGCCTCTACCTCGAGCAGCGACGAGTATTCATTCTCATGGGTTGTTGTGAGATCTCCGAAGGTCACGATACGGGTAACTGAGGCAATAAGCCCTTTCTCCTTTGCACAAATTGAGGCACTTGCGCGATTGCCTATGAGCGCATCTGTTGGCAGTGGGTGGCGGAATTTCTTTACTCGAGATTCGCCGGCAACTCCGAGGAAAGAAATCTCAAGATTCTTCTGCCATAAGGCTGATGTGATTTTCGCGGCTACATCGATCTCACGGTCGCTGCTCTGCACCTCTTTCATCGCATCTCCCAGTGCCTGAGCAGCTCGGCGCGAAATATCAGTAATGCGGCCTTGATCGTATTCATCTAACGATGCACGGAGAACTTCGATTTCAAGTGAAAGATCAACGAGCCCGGCAGCTGGCTGATCAGAGCCAATCACCGTTGAGGAAGGTAGGCCATGGTTTCGCCCCTCCCACCATTGCACAACCTTGACTTCCAAACCTTCTGGAAATTCTTCTGCTGCAAGCCGCGGCGCCTCAATCGCATTGGTAATTGCAAAAGTTGAATCTTCGGTGATCACAAGATCGAAACACGCAGCATCAATTGTGGTTGGCACATGGGCTCTTCCACTGATCACCCAAGCAAGATTGGGATTACGGCGAAGTATGAGGGCGCTTACTTCTTTCTCCGCCATCAGCTTTCGTAGCGATGAAATTTTCCCGGCAAATGCCTGCTGATGATTCATGGCTGAAAGAGTACTTATGATTCATTGAAAAGAAGAAGAGTCACGGAAAAAGAAAAGCTGGCCCATTGGGCCAGCTCGTTAAAGATGGTGGCGGGTGAAGGATTTGAACCTTCGAAGGCAGAGCCGGGGGATTTACAGTCCCCTCCCATTGGCCGCTCGGGCAACCCGCCAGGGTCATGATTTA
>CAJBMC010000077.1 GCA_903954055.1 uncultured Actinomycetes bacterium
ACACTCTTTCCCTACACGACGCTCTTCCGATCTCGGTTCGAGATCTTCAAAATCTGAAGGAGCCCAACCTCCACGCATAAATTCTGCATATTGTTCGGATGGAACCTGGTCATGTATTCGCTTTTCAGCTTTTACGCCGGCACTGTCCTTATCGCTATTGGTACTCATGAGCCTAGATTACGCGGTTTAGAGGTATTGAGAAGAACCTGTAAACTCACACCTGCAACTCGGAGACGTCGCATAGCCCGGTCGAGTGCGCCTCACTGCTAACGAGGTAAGGGGTTAAACCCTTCAGGAGTTCAAATCTCCTCGTCTCCGCCAGGTTTCTCACCTTCTAGAGAATAGGCTCGCGTAATGCGTTTCATCACTGAACCTCAATTCGACCTGACCTACGACGATGTCTTTATGGCACCGTCGAATTCGGAGATCTCTAGTCGTATGGAGGTTGACCTCGATACATCTGATGGAACTGGCACAACGATTCCGTTGGTCGTTGCCAATATGACTGCAATTGCAGGTCGCCGAATGGCGGAGACTGTTGCTCGTCGTGGTGGGCTTGTAGTTATCCCGCAAGATATTCCGTTGGAGATTGTTAAAGATGTCATCGCATCAGTTAAGGCGAGCCACTCGTTCTTTGAATCACCAATTACTTTGACTCCACAACAGACTGTGGCGGATGCTGCTAGCTTGATTAATAAACGTGCGCATGGCGCAATCGTGGTCGTTGAAGGCAACAAACCAGTTGGAATCATCACTGAAGAAGATTTGCAGAGCGTAGATCGCTTTACGCAGCTCGGCCAGGTTATGACATCAGAGCTGACGACGATGCCTGACACTCTCGATCCACGCCAGGCATTTGATTTCCTTAATGAGAAGGTCCGCACAGTTGCACCTGTGGTCTCAGCAAAGGGCGAGCTCGTTGGAATCGTTACACGTACTGGTGCGCTACGTGCGACTTTGTATAAGCCAGCGCTAGATGCCAAGGGTCGTTTGCGTATTGCGGCAGCTGTTGGAATCAATGGCGATATCGCTGAGAAAGCAAAGCAGTTAGTAGCTTATGGGGCAGATGTCCTTGTGGTTGATACTGCCCACGGTCATCAGAAGAAGATGCTTGAAGCGTTACAGATTATTAAGACGCTTGATCTCGGTGTTCCAATTGTTGCGGGTAACGTGGTTACAGCAGAGGGTGTGCGCGATTTGATTGCAGCCGGTGCTGACATTATTAAGGTTGGTGTAGGACCAGGAGCTATGTGTACAACACGTATGCAGACTGGTGTGGGTCGCCCGCAGTTCTCTGCAGTGCTTGAATGCGCTGCCGCGGCTAAAGAACTTGGTAAGCATGTCTGGGCAGATGGTGGAGTTCGTCATCCGCGCGATGTTGCGCTGGCACTTGCCGCAGGTGCATCACAAGTCATGATTGGTTCGTGGTTTGCTGGAACATATGAGTCACCTGGTGACTTACTTCGCGACAGTGCAGGACGGCCGTATAAGGAATCTTTTGGAATGGCATCTAAGCGCGCAGTTGCAGCTCGCACATCCAAGGAAGATGCCTTTGATCGTGCACGTAAAGCGTTGTTTGAAGAGGGAATTTCGTCATCAAAGATGTATCTAGATCCACAACGTCCCGGCGTTGAAGATTTAATTGATGAAATTATTTCAGGACTTCGTTCATCATGTACCTATGCAGGCGCACGATCACTTGAAGAGTTTGCAGATCGCGCATTAGTTGGAATTCAATCTGCATCTGGTTATGCAGAGGGGCGTCCACTAAACCAATCTTGGAAGTAAATTAGTTACTAAGTAAGCGGTATCCAACGCCTCGAACAGCTATCAGTACCTTTATCTCGCTGACTTCCTTGATCTTCATCCGGATTCGTGAAGCATGGGTATCTAGTAAGTGATCGCTTGAATATTCAAGTGAGGCACCGATTGCCTCTGAAATCTGCTCACGGGTAAAGACGCGCTTTGGGTTTGCAATCAATAGGTTGATGAACTCATATTCTGTCCGTGTAAGTTCAATCTGCTTACCGTCTACCAACAAGCTGCGAGTCTCAGTATTAAGAATGAGTGGCCCGGCAGATATCTTGGATCCCTGAATCTGAACTCGGGCAGCGCGATGGCGGAGTTGTGTAGTAGTTCTTAACACCAAGATTCGTGCAGATACCGGCTTTGTAATGTAATCATCTGCGCCCGCGGCAAGACACATCGCCTCATCCATCTCTTCAACGTGGCTAGTCAAGATAATAATTGGAACGGTTGAGACCTTTCGGATTTCCCTGCAGACTTCAAAGCCATCAGGTTGGCCGATTGAGAGGTCAAGAATGATCACAGCAGGCTCTTTCCGATGGAAGATTTCTAATGCAATCTTTCCATTCGCAGCCTCAATTATCTCGAATCCTTCGGCCGCTAAAGCTGTCTTTACAAAAAAGCGAATATCTTCATTGTCATCGACAACCAGGATTTGATCTTTAGCCATTTGAGACTCCTTCGATCTTTGATAACTCATTTCTCAACTCTGCAAGAAAGTGATTTTTGGTAATTTCAAATGACTCTTGAGATGGAATTACTTCATCAGTCACAGTACGGGAATACTCGAGAATGTCAGCACCTATAGTGGCAAAGCCGTAGAAACCCAGTGCACCGCCGATTTCGTGAGTAGTAGCTCTCGCAGTTTCTGGTGTCGACTTTTCGAGCGCGGTAATTGCTCTGTTCAGAACATCTGTTCTTCGATCTTGAATCATCTTCTCTTCACTTGTGAGATAAAGTGGAATTTCAACTGTAAATGTTGTCCCAACTCCTTGCGTCGAATCGACCCCGATAGTCCCGCGGTGGCGCTGAAGAACCTGAGAGACTATCGATAACCCCAGCCCAGTTCCTTGGAAGTGGTCTAAGACAGCATTCTTGGCCCTAAAGAATCGGGTGAATAGGTGCTCAATATCTTCTTTAGGGATGCCGATTCCTGAATCCGCAATAGAGATTCTTGCGCAATCCACACCTGTCTCTTTTCGAAGAGATGAAAGAGTTATTGCAATAGTGGAATCCCTCGGACTGAACTTGACGGCATTTCCTACAAGATTGATGAAGACTTGCGTCAGCTGCCCGGCATCGCCAGCAACAAAATATTCATCATCGTTATCTAAGGTAATTGTTATACCCGACTTAATAGCCTGCGGCTTCATGGTAAATATTGCGTTATCGACAACTTCGTTGATCCAGACCTTCTCATAATTGAGTTCGGCTTGATTACTATCAATTTTGCTTAAGGTGAGCATGCTCTCTACCAGATTGAGAAGAATCTGAGCATTGCGGTCAAGAATGTCTAGGTACTGCGCAGTTTCACTCTTCTTACTTGGATCATTTTCTTCACGGATGATATCGATGTAACCAATAATTGACGTTAGCGGCGTTCTGAGCTCATGGTTGACCGTTGCGATAAAAGCATTCTTCGCGTCATTGAGGTTGTTGAGCTCTTCAACGGTCGTCCGAGCTTGCTGAAGTTCGGCAATAGTTGACTCTAAACGCCTCTGTTCCTCATCGAGGACCTTCCCTGCTTCTCGATAACTCTTAAAGTTTGTTCTGACATTCAACAATAAAAAGAGACCACTGAAGAAGAGTGAGAGGTAGAAGAGCACTAGCGATAGCTGGTTTCGACTTGCTGCATCGCGCAACCCTTTCTCGGTCTCTCGATCAGTCGATCTTTGATAGGAAACAACTAGCTTTCGTGCCTCCGAAAGAATCTGATCGATAATCGGGAATACCTGATCATTGATTTGTGTATGCATTGACTCTGGCAGAACACCTACCGGCGCTGCGGCCACTACCTCATCAGCCGCCTTGATTGCCTTCCAATACGAGCTCTTTGCGCGACTGCCCATCGAACGACCGCTCATATCGATGACCGCTAAGCGCTGCGCCAAGAGATTGCGAGCAATCTGTACCGAACGGCGCGTGGTTCCACCATTGGACCACTGAGCCAAACGGGTGGCATATACCAGCGTCTCTCGCTGGGTAAAGATGATTGAGGCAGCGGGAGTTTCAACATCACTGAGCATCGCGCTCTGTCTCAGTGTCTGGTTTGACTGCGTCAGAGAGGCGACACCAAGGGCGAGAATCGAAAAGAGCGCAACGGTAGCGATGACCCATTGACTCTTTGTGATTTGGAATCTCGCAATGGAGCGAAGATTCTCGGCTCGATGATCTTGGCGCATATCTTTATTTTACGCGGATGGCTGCCAAGGACCAGTTCCAGGCATCGAGATTTTTAGCCCAGCGGCTGTCATCGGCAAAAACTAAGCGAAGCGGACCACCTTGATCGTAGGGAATATCAACACCATTTCGCTTGATTGCAATATATGCACCGGCAGAGATGAACTGCGCCGCGGTATTTGTATAGATGTAATCATTGAGAGCAACCGTCATAACTTTATCTTGACCTATGATTCCAACGAGAGCGAAGAAATTCTTTAAAGGTACAACGGTAAATGTCTGGCGCTTCTTTAAGAATGGTTCGTAGATTGAGATAGTTTTACTCTTCATCTTCTGAATCCGGGCGTAAGCAAACTCTGCCTTTTTATTACCTTTCGATACAGTAAAGATAATCTCATTAGGTCCTGCAGGATCAACCGTTGACGTACCGTAAGGATTCTTCTCGGCAGCAAAAGCTGTATATGTAGGGATTGTGGTTAAAGCTACTGCGATTGCAATTGAAATAACTTTCTTCATTCTCTCTCCGTCTTAGTTTTAATTGTTCACTGGTAGTTCAAGGATGGTACGGACTTTTTCGCGAATAAGCGCCCCGCGAAATGGCTTAACAATGTATGAATTTGCGCCGATAGCTAACGCCTTATCGATATCTTTTGTGGTTGCCATCGATGTAATCATGATGACTGGTATATCTCGATGTTGCTTGAGCGATCCGGTACGTATTTCTGTCAGAACTTCTAGCCCCGAAGTGCCTGGCATCATCACATCGAGAAGGATGAGATCTACTTGATTACTACGCAAAATTGCTAGCGCATTCTCGCCATCTACAGCAGAGAAGACGTGAAAACCATCAGCATCGAGAATGTGCATTACTAGCTCTCGGATATCTTGATTATCATCAACAACGAGAACCTTCCGCTTATCTTGATTCATCTGTGTACTTCCCTCCACCTTGGTGTGATGCCTAAGGGTATGTCCGTGACCTTTCTAAACCTATTGAAAAATGCTTATTTACCGCATCGTGGAGGCTAAAGAACGAAACTATGAAGTTATCGTGAGGTTCAACCTTTACCTTCACCACATGAGAAGCAAAAGCAGGGTTAACCAAGTGCGTAAGGCGATCTTTATCGCTATCGCACTCTCTGCTGCCATCCTTCCAGCGATATTAACTTCACAATTTGGCTACGGATTTTCACCAATCCTCACAAGCTCAATGCGTCCATCAGCGAATCCAGGAGATGTCTACATCACTCGATTGGTCAGCGCTTCCGAGGTTGCAGTAGGAGATGTCATCGCTGTTAATAACCAGGTGACAGGTACCTACTACTCACACCGCGTTGAAGAGATCCGTAACCTTAATGGCACTTTGCGTATTACTACTCACGGTGATGCCAATGAGGCAGCTGATCGCGAGCCATATATGGTCTCCCCAATCGGCACTATCTCTCGCGTGCAATTTAGAATCCCAGCGATTGGTCGCCCTTTGGTCTATCTCAACACAGTCCAAGGTCGCCAATTGGCTACAAGCTTTCTTATCATCGCAAACATCCTTGCACTCTTTGGATTCCTCTTTAGAAAGAAGATCGTCGCAACTTTTACTCCAGAACGCGTTTATCGCGAGCTATATATGGAGGAGCGTCGAAGTAGTCAGCAGTACCGAGAACTTTTCGATAACTTGCAGGATTCACTTGCAATCGAAAGAGAAAACAAGACAGGGAGCACATCATGAACCCAATCGCTAACGTACTATCAAAGAGTGCAGGCAGTATGGCGCTCAAAGTAACAATCGTCGTTGCAGCAGCAGTTGGCGGTGCGGGGCTGGTCTCTTCCAACGTCTTCGCAGCTCTTACTGCAACTGCCTCCAATACCTCAGGTGGATCAGTGACCACAGGTACCTTAAGCCTCACACTTGCACCATCATCGGTCTCTGGAATAACAGGTGGTTTCACCACTGCAATCACTGCAATGGGACCTGGCGATACGGTCAATCGCTACATCGACCTTACAAATGCCGGAACACTCGATGGAGCAACACCAACACTTCTTATCTCAACTGTTGACTCCAACACAATCCTTAACAATGCAGTCACCGGTCTTCAGGTCACAATCAGTGCCTGCACAATTGCATGGACAAATGCTGGTGTTTGTGGCGGATCTACAACTTCAGTGATTGCAGTAACACCGGTTGCAACGCTCAAGTCTTCCGCTCAAACCATCACACTTCCTACCAATCTTGCAGGTGGTCTAAATCGTTTGAAGGTTGCGATTGCTCTTCCTGCAGGAAGTGAGAACACCGTTAATGGAGTCCTTCCACTTAATACAGTTCAAGGATTAACAGCAGCTCTCACATGGCAGTTCACAGTCACAGAGCGCGCAGCAACTACAACAAATAGCTAAGTAATACTCGATCGAATTGGTGGAAGGAGAGGGAGATGAGATTCAATAAAAGGTCTGCATCTCTCGTCGCCGCTGCGATGGGCGCGTTAATACTCGCGCCCATCCAGCCACCATCAGCATTTGCAACAACTGCTCAGGCAAAGAACAGTACGATCTCAATCTCTTCAGGCAAGCTCATAATATTTGCCAGCGGCGTTCAGACATTCACCAATCCTGCTGCGATCTATACCAGCGCAGTAGTAAATGGAACACCAAAGAATTTCTTCATCAACAACTCAGGATCCTTCACCTCATCACGCTTCGCTATGACGATTTCCTTACCTGCTAATTCAAATGTCTCAGCCTTTAGACGGTGCAATATCAATGTAGCTTTTACCGGCACCAATGTCTGTGCCTCCGGCAGTTCAACTACTCAGTCGATTACCCCAGGAAGCGCCGTCACTTATGTGCTTTCAACAACTCCAAATAGCTTCTACTGCTTCCAACTTGTTCAAAATATGACTGGTGTCATCACAGTCAGCACCTCGGCTAGCACCTCTTTCATTACTACGTCAGTCACTAACTCGTAGAACCGCTAAACTACGACTCTGATCAGAGGGAGTTGTAGTGAAGAGCTATAAGGTTGCAATTGTTGGCGCAGGACCTGCCGGCTACTTCGCTGCCCAAGCACTACAAAACCTTGCTAGCGAAGAACTCGCTTTCTCAATCGACATGATTGAACGCCTTCCGACCCCGTGGGGTTTGGTCCGCAGCGGTGTTGCCCCAGATCACCCAAAGATTAAGAGTGTTTCAAAGGTCTTTGAGAAGATTGCCAATACGCCAGGGTTTCGCCTCTTTGCCAATGTTGAACTCGGCAGCGATTTCACCATCGAGCAGCTGAAAGAGCGTTACGACGCTGTCGTTATTGCAACCGGATCACCGAGGGGAAAGAAGCTGGGTATTCCAGGTGAAGAGCTTGCCGGTTCGATGTCTGCGGCCACTTTTGTCCCTTGGTACAACGCACATCCAGATTTTAAAGATGAGCAGATTGATCTCTCATCCCACAAGGCAGTTGTCATTGGTGCCGGAAATGTTGCGATGGATGTCGCTCGCATGTTGGCACTTGAACCATCCGAGCTCGACCCAACAGATACTGCAGATCATGCAATTGAAGCGTTAAAAGAGAGCGCAATCCGTGAAGTTGTTATCAGCGCACGGCGAGGCGCCGAACACGCCGCCTTTACATCTCCTGAGCTCCGTGAACTTCCAAAGTTAGAACACACCAACGTGGTGATTGAGCCAGAAGATATCTCTGCAGCGATTGTCCGTGCCGGAGATGAGATTGAGAAAGATACAAAATCTAACCTTGACGCCATGATCGTAATTGCCGAGCGCGAGCCGACAGCGCACGAGCGCACCATGAGATTTCAATTTATGGCAACACCAATTGAAATCAAGGGCAATGGCAGAGTTGAAGAAGTTGTATTTCAACGCACTGGAGGAGATGAAAAATTCTCTATTAAGTGCGGTCTCGTTATTACAGCTATCGGTTACGAGTCACCTTCGCTCGAAGGTGTTCCATATGCACAAGGCAAAGTCGTAAATACAGATGGTTATGTCGAAGGAAATCTCTATGTTGTTGGCTGGGCAAAGCGCGGACCATCTGGTGTTATCGGCACCAACAAATCAGATGCTGCTGATGTAATGAAGCTTCTCGTCTCACAATTATCAGAACCTAAGATCAGCGGAGATATCACCGAAATCATTACCCATGACAAGGTTGTTACTCAGATGCATTGGGAGCAGATCAATGCTGCTGAAGTCGCAGCGGGTGAGCCACTTGGAAAGCCTCGTAAAAAGGCAGTTTCTCGCGAAGAACTGCTCAATTTGGGCGCACTCTAATAAGAAGGTATTATTCGCATCTCTTCAACAATTAAATAAGCGTGCGTAGCTCAACGGATAGAGCATCTGACTACGGATCAGAAGGTTAGGGGTTCGAATCCCTTCGCGCGCACAAGTTAAGCCTCGAGTGCCTTTCACACTCGGGGCT
>CAJBMC010000078.1 GCA_903954055.1 uncultured Actinomycetes bacterium
GGTCATCCGAGATCTTTGAAACTGTTGCTTCGTGGCCCATCGACACATCATCTTCGCGAATATCTACATATGGGTAGGTATCAGAACGAGAGATCGTGTCTACGAGTAGCGCATCGCACTTCACTGTTGAAGCTGAATGATGTGCGCCTTCGTTAATCTGAACGAGTCCGCGGTATGAAGTACGTCCACCGCCGCGAGCAACAGACTTTGAGATCACAGAAGAAGATGTATATGGAGCGGCGTGAACCATCTTCGCTCCAGAATCTTGATGCTGACCAGGACCAGCAAATGCGAGTGAGAGAGTCTCACCCTTTGCATGTGGACCCATCAACATGACTGCTGGGTACTTCATCGTGACCTTTGAACCGATATTTCCATCGACCCATTCCATAGTCGCACCTTCTTCGCAGACCGCGCGCTTGGTGACAAGGTTGTAAACATTGTTAGACCAGTTTTGAATTGTGGTGTAACGAACGCGGGCGCCCTTCTTTACAATGATTTCAACTACAGCAGAGTGAAGTGAATCTGACTTGTAGATAGGTGCGGTGCAACCCTCAACATAGTGAATATATGAGTCCTCGTCAGCGATGATGAGGGTACGTTCGAACTGACCCATATTTTCGGTGTTGATACGGAAGTAAGCCTGCAATGGGATATCTACATGTACGCCCTTTGGTACATAGATGAATGAACCACCAGACCACACTGATGTGTTGAGCGCTGCAAATTTATTGTCGCCAACTGGAATGACCGTTGCAAAGTACTCTTTGAAGAGCTCTGGATGCTGCTTGAGAGCGCTATCGGTATCAAGGAAGATGACGCCCTGCTTTTCAAGATCCTCACGAATTGAGTGATAGACAACTTCAGATTCGTACTGAGCAGCAACGCCAGAGACGAGGCGTTGCTTCTCTGCCTCTGGAATTCCAAGACGATCATACGTGTTCTTAATTTCATCTGGCAGGTCTTCCCATGTAGCTGCCTGCTTCTCTGTCGAACGCACAAAGTACTTGATGGTGTCGAAGAAGATTCCAGTGAGGTCAGATCCCCATGATGGCATTGGCTTCTTATCAAAGAGCGCTAGACCCTTAAGACGAAGGTCGAGCATCCACTGTGGCTCAGACTTCTTCGCGCTGATGTCGCGCACTACCTCTTCGCTTAGTCCGCGCTTGGCATTAGTGCCGGCATCATTACCGTCGGACCAGCCGTACTCGTAATTGCCGAGGCCTTCGAGTTCTGGGTGTGCAGTTGTCATCAGAGCGCCTTTCCAGACGTTAGTGTTTTTGTTTCGGAATTTTTTGGAATAAATGTTGTGCAGACTCCATCGCCATGAGCAATAGTTGCAAGTCGTTGAACATGTGTTCCTAGTACTTTGGAGAAAAGTTCAGTCTCAGCTTCGCAGAGTTGTGGGAATTCAGCAGCTACGTGAGCGATTGGACAGTGGTGTTGACAGAGTTCTTCACCGTATTCGCGGCTCTGAACAGTGGTTGCATAACCTTCTTGCGTGAGGAACTCTGCAAGTGCGGCGCTTCGGTTTTGATTCTTTGCCAAAACCGGTTGCGCTTTACGTCCCATCTCATCAGAGCGAAACTTTGCAAAAATATTTACCAAGTGCGGACCAGATTGGGCGGTGATAAAGCGAAGGGCAGCAACTGCTAAATCATCGTAAGAGTGCTCAAACTTTTCACGACCTTGATCAGTCATCACGAAAACCTTTGAAGGTCTGCCTCGCCCACGTGATAAAGCAGAATGAGGTTCTTTCGCCTCAAGTACGCCATCTTCAATCAGCAGATCAAGGTGGCGACGTACTCCCGCCGGGGTCAGATTGAGCCGCTCGCCGATTGCTACTGCAGTTGAGGGTCCATTTTCGAGAACCGAGCGCGCCACCGCATCGCGGGTGCTGAGCTCATCGATTTTCACAACAGTATTGTGTCGTAATTGCCTCCCCCTCGCTACTTGGCACACTCGACTGGCACGCTCGCTTATCTGACCTGGGTAGGCTAAGGCCATGACCGCCAGCCGCTTATTGAGACCGGCAGCTCGACTCCTTTTGGCGCTCCAGGCGATCTTGGTTCTCACCGGGGGCGCGGTCCGTCTGACCGGTTCCGGCCTTGGCTGCCCAACCTGGCCAGAGTGCACCTCGGATTCTTATACCCCGGTGGCTGGGCAGATCCAGGGAGCACTTCATTCGTGGATCGAGTTCGGCAATCGCCTCCTGACCTTCCTCCTCTTCTTTACCGCAATCGCAATGGTGGCAATCGTCATTCGGGCAGGTCGCCGAGACCTGAGATTGCTCGCCCTCTCTCAAGTTGGCGGAATATTTGGCCAAGCAATTCTTGGCGGCATAACTGTTCTGACAAAACTCAATCCAATCTCGGTCGCATCCCACTTCCTCTTTTCAATGTTGCTGATTGCAGCCGCCGAGACTTTGCTCATTCGCAGTGAGGCGCTCCGGATTGAAAACCCTGTGAGGTCACCATTTATCCAAATTCATGCCGCACTTACTTTTATCGTCATCGTTGTCGGAACGTTCGTGACCGGTGCTGGCCCCCATGCCGGTGATGCTTCTGCGCCACGACTTCATATCGCAGTTGCAACCGTGGCAACTTTCCACGGTTTCCTCGTTGTCGCATTAATCCTGATGACTCTTGCTGGAATTTACCGAAAGTTTGTCCACTTTCGACGCGACTCACAACGTTACCTAGTGGTATTCCTCGCAATCGCCCTTGCGCAAGGAATAATTGGCTATGCACAGTATCTTCTGGCAGTACCGGAAGGTTTAGTAGCGGCTCATCTCTTGGGCTCTTCAATTTTATGGATCGCAGCGTGGCGAATCCGACTCACACAGTTTTATAGCTTTGACAATACGCACACAACACTGGAGAAGATATGACAAAGATCAACGGCTGGACCGAACTTGATGACCGCGCAGTCGCATATGCCCGCGCACTCGCGATGGATGCAGTTCAGAAAGTTGGCAATGGCCACCCAGGTACTGCGATGTCACTTGCACCCGTTGCATACAACTTATTCCAGCGCCATCTCAAGCACGATCCAACAGATCCACAGTGGTTGGGACGCGATCGTTTTGTGCTCTCATGCGGACATTCTTCACTGACTCTTTACACACAACTCTTCTTCAGCGGTTACGGCTTGGAGATGGAAGATATGCAGTCATTCCGTATTTGGGGATCACTGACACCAGGCCATCCAGAATTCGGCCATACCGCAGGCGTTGAGACCACAACGGGTCCACTCGGTGCAGGTGTTGCGACAGCAGTCGGAATGGCGATGGCTGCGCGTTACGAGCGTGGATTACTCGACCCAGCCGCACCTGACGGTACATCGATCTTCGATCACGACATCTGGGTTATTTGCTCTGATGGTGACTTGCAAGAAGGTGTGAGCGGTGAAGCATCATCACTCGCCGGCACTCAAGCGCTCGGAAACCTCAATATGATTTATGACGATAACCGAATTTCTATTGAGGGCGATACTCACGTTGCATTCACCGAAGATGTCGCTGCTCGTTATCGCGCATATGGATGGCATGTACAAGAAGTTGCTGCGCTTGCAGATGGAAATATCGATCTCGTCGCTCTCGATGCAGCGATGGTTGCAGCGAAGGCAGAACGCACAAAGCCATCCATTATCCGGATGCACTCTGTTATTGCATGGCCAGCGCCAAAGTTACGTGGCACTGCAAAATCTCACGGATCAGCTCTTGGTGATGACGAGATTGCCGCTACCAAGGTAGAGCTCGGTCTTAACCCTGATGAAAAGTTTGCAATGCCGGCAGATGTATTTGCCCATGTGCGTTCAGTAAAGGATCGCGGAGCTGCCGCGCATGCTGAATGGAATAAGAAGTTTGAAGTATGGAAATCTGCAAATGCAGAGAAGGCTTCCTTACTTGCGCGACTTGTAAAGCGCGAGCTACCAGCAGGCTGGGATAGCGCACTTCCAGAGTTCGAAGCTGGAAAGGATGTAGCAACTCGCGCAGCATCAGGCCATGTGATTAATGCAATTGCAAAGGCTCTCCCTGAATTCTGGGGTGGTTCTGCAGATTTAGCAGAATCAAATAACACAACTATCGAAGGTGGAAAGTCCTTCTTGCCTACCTCGAGCGCAATGAAGGATGCAGATCCATACGGTCGCATCATTCACTTCGGTATCCGAGAGCATGCGATGGGCTCGATTCTTAACGGAATTACGCTTCACGGTCTGACTCGTACATTTGGTGGCACATTTGCTGTCTTTAGCGATTACATGCGACCAACTGCTCGTCTCGCAGCGCTGATGGATATTCCAACTACATTTGTCTGGACCCACGATTCAATTGGTCTCGGCGAAGATGGCCCTACTCACCAGCCCATTGAGCACCTCGCAGCAATGCGTGCAATTCCTAATTTTGCAGTGATTCGCCCAGCAGATGGAAATGAAACTCGGGAAGCGTGGAAGTCAGTTCTCATTCGAAAGAAGCCGGCCGGTCTCTTTCTATCTCGCCAGAATCTCCGCACCGTTGACCGCACAACTCATGGATCAGCATCTGGGGTTGATAAGGGTGCCTACATCTTGAAGGAGGCATCAAAGAGCCCTGATGTAGTCATCATCGCAACTGGCTCTGAGGTTGCACTTGCTCTAGATTCACAGATTGCACTCGAGGCTAAAGGAATTTCAACACGAGTCGTAAGCGCTCCATGTTTGGAATGGTTTAACGAGCAACCACTTTCTTATCGTGAAAGCGTCCTACCAAAGAGCGCCAAGGTTCGCGTCAGTGTCGAAGCTGGAATCTCGCAAGGGTGGCGTGAATACGTGGGCGATACAGGTCTCATCATCTCGATCGATCACTTTGGCGCATCAGCAGGTGCGGGCAAACTCTTTACAGAATTTGGCTTTACCGTCGAACGCATCACATCAGATATCGAGAAGGCGCTCGCATGACAAGTATTCTCGGTGGTTTTGGAACATCAATCTGGCTAGATGACCTATCACGGGCGAAGCTCACAGGTACCGACCCTCACAGTCTCCCCCATCGCATCAAGAACGATGGCGTGGTTGGTGTGACAACCAACCCTTCCATCTTCTCAGCAGCTATCGCTGGATCTGATGATTATGCGTCCGACATTGCAACAATGATGGGCGCGCGAGTTGAAGAAGTCATTACGAAGCTAACAACCGACGATGTAAGAAGTGCATGTGATCTCTTTAAAGATATCTACTCATCATCGCAAGGAGTCGATGGCCGCGTCAGCATCGAGGTGGATCCTCGCAGTGCACATGAGACCGAGAAGACTATTGCTGAAGGTTTATCACTCTTCACAACGATCGACCGTCCCAATGTGATGATCAAAGTTCCAGCTACTCTGGAGGGCCTACCGGCAATCACTGCACTTATCTCCGCTGGTGTCTCGGTCAATGTCACCTTGATCTTCTCACTTGAACGCTATGACGCTGTGATATCTGCATTTATGGATGGGCTGGAAGCTCGCATTGCACGTGGTGAATCAATCTCAGATATTCATTCTGTCGCTTCATTCTTTATCAGCCGTATCGATACCGCGATTGATCCACTTCTAGATGCCTCAGGTAACTCCGCTCTTCGCGGCAAGGCAGCTGTTGCCAATGCACATTTAGCGTACGAGCTATATCTCAAGCGTGTGGCAAGTCAACGTTGGAGCGCGATCTCAGCTCAAGGCGGGAGAATGCAACGACCACTCTGGGCATCGACCGGCGTGAAGGATCCTTCCTATGAAGATACTCGCTACGTTGTCGAACTTGTTGCTGCAGATTGCGTAAATACAATGCCGCAATCAACGCTCGATGCACTCAATGACCATGGCGTGGTTCGAGGAGACACAATCTCGGGTCGCTTTGATGAGGGGCGTAGAACAATCGCCGATATCGAGGCTGCTGGAATTTCACTCGCAAAAATCACTCATGATTTAGAGGTTGATGGCGTTAAGAAATTCGCTGATGCCTGGATCTCACTTCTCGCCAGCGTTGAAGGGGTAATGAAGTGACAATCCAGATTTCTGGTTCGTCGCTCTCTGCCATCGATCGCTCGTCAGCTCGTTATAACTATCTCCGCGAAGTTCATCAGCGCATCGCTTCAAAGGATGCCCATACCTGGGGTGAAGCTGCTGCCGCTGAGGCTGCAATTCGCCTCAATTGGGTCGATCTACCAGAAACCTCACTCGCGCTTTTTGATGAGGTAAGTCGTTTAATTGAGAAGTTCAAGAACCATAAGCGCATCATTCTCTGCGGTATGGGTGGTTCCTCACTAGCGCCAGAAGTTCTTGCAAAGACATTTAGGCGAGAGATTCTGGTTTTAGATTCAACGGATCCCCACTACATCGCTCATGCGCTCGATGGAGATCTTGCAACCACAGTGGTAGTGGTCAGCTCTAAATCGGGTTCAACCATTGAAACATCGTCACAGCGCGCTCTTTTCCAGAACAAGTTTGAGATCGCGGGACTTACCCCGACTGACCACATTCTCTTTGTCACCGATCCAGGATCTCCGCTAGATCTCGATGTCCGCAAAGCGGGATTTACAGTGATCAACGCCGACCCTCATGTTGGCGGGCGCTTTAGTGCGCTGAGCGCATTTGGAGTTGTACCCGCTGCACTCGCTGGAATCGACATCTGGAGCGTTCTCAAAGATGCAGCAAAGGCCAAGCAAGAATTTCTCGCAGATGATGCGGTAATTCTCGATGTGGCCTATCTCTTCTCCGAGATCGCTCATCAATATATCGCCTTCACCGATCACGGCTCTGGAGTTCCCGGACTCTCTGATTGGATTGAACAACTGATAGCTGAATCAACAGGTAAGGATGGCAAAGGTCGCCTACCGGTAGTTGCTGAATCAGTTGCAACCGCCGCTATCGGTGGCTCATTTACAGTTGCATTTTCAGATGCCGGTGCAGATCTCAATGTTGTTGCACCGCTCGGCGCTCACTTCATCTTCTGGGAATGGGTGACTGCAATTGTTGGCGCAGCGCTTTCGATTGATCCATTTAATCAGCCAAATGTAACTGAGGCGAAAGAGCAGACTTTGGCGTTGCTTCAGCAATGGAAAACTGGTGACAGAACAGTAGCTCCGCACCTTACTGCGAATGGGGTTGAGGGCGATGTAGAGATTTTCGGCACCGGAGATTCGATTGCTGCATCACTAAGCAGTGCAATCGCCTCCACAAAAGATGGCGGCTATCTAGCAATCATGGCTTACCTCGATCGCAAAGATGATGCAGCGCTAGAAGAAATTCGCGCACTCATTTCGCAAGCCTCTGGTCGGCCAACGACCTTTGGTTGGGGACCTCGGTTCTTGCACTCAACTGGACAGTTCCATAAGGCTGGCCAACCAAACGGTTCATTTATCCAGATCACTGGTGAGGTCGATTGCGATTTTGAAATTCCAGGCCGGGATTTCTCTTTTGCTACCTTGATTGCTGCTCAGGCGCTCGGTGATGGAAAAACTCTGACAGGACGTCAATACCCGCTCCTACGTCTTCATCTGAAGAACCGTAGTGCGGGTATTGAGGAAATTCTTAAGGCTGCGAGAGCGCTTTAATCTAAATCGTCTCCGCGAAGTTTACGGAGCGCATCTTCAAGGATCTTCGCTCCTTCGGTATCGGTGCGACGCTCTTTAACATATGCAAGATGAGTCTTGTAAGGGACATTGACTACCGCACTTGGTGGATTGTTGCGATCGCGACCTGCAGGTAGGCCGCACTTCGGGCAATCCCATTGCGCTGGAATCTCTACCGTCTCTTCAACAGCAAACGATGGACGAACTTCATGTCCATTTGCACACCAGTATGAAACTGTTGCGCGTTCAATCTGATCGCCACGCTCTGCCTCGCCCATTGGGCCGGCGCCGACACGACTTCCGCGAATTGCACTTGCCATGGATTAACCCTTCAATACGAGTGAGAGACCGACAACGCCTGCGAACCAGAGTCCGCCAACAACGATAGTGATGCGATCGAGGTTACGCTCTACAACAGAGGATCCGCCATAGTTTGAAGAGATTCCACCACCGAAGAGATCTGAGAGACCAGAGCCCTTACCCTTGTGAAGGAGTACGAGAAGAATCATCAAGATACTGGTGATGATGAGAAAGATTGATAGTGCTAAAGCCACGAATAACTCCTCTAATGTTTCAGGCGGTAAGGATAGCGAATTTCAGAGCTGAGTACTTACTCTGACTGAGCGTGGAACTTGGCAATTTTTGCAAGTTCTTCAGGATCTAGGCTCGCACCACCGATAAGGGCGCCATCGACATCTTCTTGCTTCATAATATCGGCGATATTGGAAGACTTCACTGATCCGCCATAGAGAATGCGCATATTGGATGCAATCTCAGCAGATCCAATCTGCTCGACCTCTTCTCGGATTGCAGCACAGACTTCTTGCGCATCTTCGGGAGTCGCAGTCTTTCCAGTTCCGATAGCCCAGACTGGTTCGTAGGCAATAACAATCTTCTTCAACTCTGGCTTGGTAAATCCTTCGAGGCCGGCGCGGACTTGGCGAATGACATGAGAGACATGGGTGCCTGATTCACGGATAGCAAGCTCTTCACCCACACAGAAGATTGGGGTGAGCTCATTGGCAAGCGCTGCCTTGATCTTACGATTTACAAGTGCATCATCCTCGTGGTGAATTGCACGACGTTCCGAATGACCAATTACTACAAATGTACAACCGAGCTTTGCCAACATCGATCCTGCAATATCTCCGGTGAATGCTCCTGATGCTTCGGGTGATAAATCTTGCGCACCGTACTGAAGTCGAAGTCGATCGCCATCAACCATTGTTTGAATAGAGCGAATGTCGGTAAATGGAGGGATCACTGCGACATCGACTGCATCGTAATCTGCATCTGAGAGCGAGTAGACAAGCTTCTGTACAACCGCGATTGCCTCAAGGTGATTGAGGTTCATCTTCCAGTTGCCGGCCATCAGTGGCTTACGCATAAGTGCATCCTTTTCGTTGAGGTCAATCGTGAAAAAATCTTAAGAAAATATATTGAGAAAATCTTTACAGGTCGAGCGCGGTGAGGCCAGGTAACTCTTTACCTTCGAGGTATTCGAGAGATGCGCCGCCGCCAGTTGAGATATAACCAAATTGGTCATCTGTAAATCCAAGGGCGCGTACTGCGGCAGCAGAATCGCCACCGCCTACAACCGAGATTCCAGAGACCTTGGTGAGCGCCTCAGCGACGACCTTGGTTCCATTTGAGAATGCAGCGAATTCAAAGACTCCCATCGGACCATTCCAGAAGACCGTCTTGCATTCACGGATTGCAGCGGCGAAAGCAGCCGCAGAATCTGGCCCAATATCGAGACCCATCTGATCTGCCGGAATCGCATCTGCCGCGACAACTGTCGCTGGTGAATCTGCAGCAAATGCAGGTGCCACGACAATATCGGTTGGAAGGACGAGGCGAACATTCTTATCTGTTGCCTCTTTAATTAATCCTCGAACGGTATCGAGCATCTCTGCCTCAACCAGTGACTTTCCAATTTCGTGGCCTTGGGCAGCGAGGAAGGTGAAGACCATTCCCCCACCGATTGCCATGACATCAACTTTTCCGAGGAGATTGGAGATAACGCCGAGCTTATCTGAGACCTTTGCGCCACCGAGAACCACTCCATAAGGACGAGCAGGATTGGTTGTGAGCTTCTTCAAAACTTCAACCTCAGCAGCGACAAGAGTTCCGGCTGCATGTGGCAGTAGCTTTGGAAGATCAAATACCGATGCATGTTTGCGGTGAACAGCGCCGAAACCGTCACCGACATATAGATCGGCGAGCTTTGCGAGCTCAGTTGCAAAAGTGGCTCGCTCCGATTCATCTTTTGAAGTTTCTGCGGCGCTAAAACGAATATTTTCCAGAAGAAGAATCTCACCTGCAGCAAGTGATTGAGCCGCTGCAGTCACATCGCTACCTGTAATTGCACCTGCAAACTTAACTGGCTTGCCGAGTAGTTCCGATAAACGAGTTGCAATCGGTGCCAATGAGAGCTCTGGCTTTGCTTCACCCTTTGGGCGACCTAGATGTGCAGCAATAACAATCGATGCTCCTTGTGTAAGCAAGGCATTAATTGTTGGAAGCGAAGCGCGAATGCGTCCATCATCTGTGATCTTTCCTTCTTTCAAAGGAACGTTAAGGTCACAGCGAAGAAATACCCGCTTACCTGCTACATCAAGATCAATGGGATTTCCCATCTGATCGTGAAAATCTAGGTCAGCCAAAGTAGTCATGAAATTAGAGGCTCTTTCCTACATAACCAACGAGGTCTACGAGGCGGTTTGAGTAGCCCCACTCGTTGTCATACCAACCGACAACCTTGACAGTTGTACCGATTGCCTTGGTGAGCTGAGCATCGAAGATGCATGATGAAGGATCAGTCACGATATCTGATGAAACGATTGGATCTTCAGTGTATGAAAGGAAGCCCTTGAGTGAACCTTCAGCAGCCTTCTTCATCGCTGCATTGATCTGCTCCGCTGTCGCTTCCTTAGCAAGCTCGACTGTGAGGTCTGTTGCTGATCCTGTTGGGACTGGAACACGCATTGCAAAGCCGTCGAGCTTGCCCTTGAGCTGTGGAAGTACGAGCGAGATTGCCTTAGCAGCACCTGTTGAGCTTGGGATGATATTCGTTGCCGCTGCACGTGCACGACGGAGATCCTTATGTGGGAAATCGAGGATTACCTGATCATTTGTGTATGCGTGAATTGTTGTCATCAAACCGCGGACGATTCCGAACTCTTCATCGAGCACCTTCGCCATTGGCGCGAGGCAGTTGGTAGTACATGAAGCATTTGAAATTACGTTGTGGTTTGCTGGGTCGTACTTCTCGTGGTTGACGCCCATCACGATGGTGATGTCCTCATCAGTTGCAGGAGCAGAGATGATGACCTTCTTTGCACCAGCTGTGATGTGCTTCTTTGCATCTGCAGCCTTTGTGAAGTGTCCTGTTGATTCAATAACGATATCTGCCTTCACTGAAGCCCAAGGAAGGTTTGCTGGATCGCGATCTGCAAATACCTTGATGGTCTTTCCGCCGACAGTGATGGTGTCTTCTGTATGTGAAACCTCTAGGCCGAGGCGACCGAGGATTGAGTCATACTTGAGGAGGTGAGCAAGAGTTGCATTATCTGTAAGGTCGTTGATTCCGACGATATTGATATTTGGGTTGGTGAGCGCTGCGCGGAAGAAGTTACGTCCGATACGTCCAAAACCATTAATTCCGACATTAATCATTATTAAACCTCGTTCTTGGAATGAGTGAATTACGTGAGATAAGCCCAGAAATAGATAGGTGGCTTTACTTGCGCCACAACGTTGGGACTTGCTCGAAGGATACCAGTCTGGTGACTACTGGCAGGTTTCCTACTCGCCGAGTAGATCAGGCGAGAGGCCCGCCTCAGTATCTGGAATTCCAAGCTCTCCAGCACGCTTATCAGCCATTGCAAGGAGGCGACGGATACGTCCGGCGATTGCATCCTTCGTCATTGGAGGTGATGCGAGTGAGCCCAACTCTTCTAGCGATGCCTGTCCATGAGCGATACGCAACTCCCCCGCCTCTTTGAGGTGATCTGGAATCGTAGCTCCGAGAATCTCCATCGCTCTTTGAACTCGCGCTGCAGCGGCAACTGCTGCACGAGCAGAACGTCGGAGATTGGCATCATCAAAATTGGCGAGGCGATTGGCGGTCGCGCGGACTTCACGGCGCATACGACGTTCTTCCCAAGCGAGGACGCTTTCATGGGCCCCGAGTCGAGTTAAGAGCGAACCGATTGCATCACCATCACGAATGACGACTCGATCTACGCCACGAACTTCGCGCGCCTTCGCTGCAATATTAAGTCGGCGCGCAGCGCCAACAAGTGCAAGTGCCGCCTCTGGTCCTGGGCAGGTAATTTCTAACGAAGACGATCGCCCTGGTTCGGTCAGCGAGCCGTGGGCAATAAATGCTCCTCTCCATGCCGCCTCTGCATCGCAGACATTAGCTGCAACTACTTGTGGCGGGAGACCACGGATAGGACGACCATTTGCATCAATCAAACCAGTCTGTCGGGCCAACGCTTCGCCCGCTTCTATAACTCGAACAACATAACGTGAGCCCTTGCGTAATCCGCTGGATGAAATCACGGCAAGATCAGAGTCATGGCCATAAATATCAGCGATATCTTTCTTGAGGCGACGAGCTGATTGTGAGGTGTCGAGCTCGACCTCAATCACTACCTTGCCCGAAGCGATGTGAAGTCCACCGGCAAATCGAAGCAGCGATGAAACCTCAGCTTTGCGACAGCACGGTTTGGTAATCGTGAGTCTGCTGAGCTCATCCTTAACTGCAGCGGTCATTGCCATGGGGCTATCAAACCAGCAATTCTCGCGCTATGTGAGAGAAAGCGGAGGCCAATTTTCCGCCATCATGGTGGATTGCTGCGGAGGCATCGCGTAAATCTGCCTCAAGATAGGCAGTTTTTCGCTCTGCTAGAAAATCCTTCAGCTCATCTCTGCCGTTGAGGTGGCTATCGGCTACCACTACATCAAAGTGAAGAGTGGGCGCATATTGGACCAAAATTTCACAATGTTCGCGAGGAGAGTATCCGGCGTATTCACCGATCTCTAGATTGTCTTTATTGGAATCCAAATTAAGTAAGAGAATCTTCTTCGCCGGTGAATCGATAATTGCCTTCTGCAAAGATGGAACAAGTAGGTGTGGCAGGACGCTAGAGAACCATGAGCCAGGGCCCATCGTTATCCAATCTGCATCGCGGAGCGCGGCTAAAACTTCAGGTCGCGTCGTTGGATTCGCCGGCTTCATCCGAAGCTCCTTCAATCTTCCGCGAGTAGTTGCAACTTCAACTTGGCCAATCGCTTCGATCTCGTGACCATTATTGATAAAAGTTGCTTCGATATCGAGTGGCTCTGCCGTCATCGGTAGTACGCGACCGATGACTTTAAGCAGGGCGCCAACTTGATCTAAGCCGGCTACAGCATCGTGATCGCGATCCCAGAGAGCAGCGAGCAATAAATTTCCAAGTGCATGGCCATTCATTTCGCCTTCACTGGTAAAGCGGTATTGAAGAATTTCGGCCCAATTACGGCCCCAAGCATCATCTGCACAGAGCGCTGCAAGCGCCATACGAAGATCTCCAGGTGGCATGATGGAAAATTCTTCTCGGAGCCTTCCACTTGAACCACCGTTATCGGCAACGGTTACTACCGCGGTGATCTCACTTGTTATAGAACGCAGTGCAGTGAGTGTGGCAGCAAGTCCATGACCTCCACCCATCGCGACGACGCGAGGTGAGGTGCTCTTCAATTCTGAGGTCATTCACGTCCTACATCGCGGTGCGTTGCGTGGGCAGAGACAGCGAAGTCGCCATGTTCTCGATTGAGTTGATTTGCGATTTCACGTGCAACCGATACCGAGCGATGTTTTCCGCCGGTACATCCGATTGCAATAGTGACGTACTTCTTTCCCTCTTGAAGATAGCCAGGAATCATCTTCTCAACTACTTGTACATAAGACTTGATGAAGTCGGCAACTCCATCACTTGCAATCACATGGTGATAGACCGCATCATCAAGACCTGACATTGGACGAAGTTCTGGAATCCAATGCGGATTTGGAATGAAGCGACAATCGAGAACTAAATCAGCGTCGACTGGAATACCGTATTTATATCCGAAGGAGAGTACGTTGATGCGGAGCGCTTTAGCCATACCAGCGGCAAAAATTTCTGCCGTCCGCTTCTCCAATTGATGCACGTTGAGATTTGATGTATCGATCACAACATCTGCCTGTGATCGCAGATCCTCCAACTTAGTCCGCTCGCGTGCGATTCCATCCATTATGCGATCTGTTGACTGTAAAGGATGTGGGCGGCGTGTGGATTCAAAGCGCTGAACTAACGCCTGGTCTGTGGCATCAAGGAAAAGAAGGCGATATTTAATCTGCGCCTTGCCAAGCGCATCAAGCGCGCTAGCAAGTGCATCGAAGAATTTTCCGCCACGGACATCTACAACAACTGCAACAGCAGATTCGGTCTTCTCCATCTCGGTGGCGAGTTCTGGAAGTAAGGCCGGCGGTAAGTTATCAACGACATGCCACCCGAGGTCTTCCAGTGCATGCGCGACCGTTGATCGCCCGGCACCAGACATTCCGGTCAGAATCAGGAGCTCGCGATTAGCCATGTCCCTATTCTGCCCTATCGCTCACGTATCGAGAATCTCTCCGGTCGCCATATCTACCGATGGAGTGCTTAATCGCTCGAGGTGGGAGTAGATAATCCCAGCAATCGTCGAACCGATCCCCGGTGTTGTCTCGAGTTCTGCCAGCGTTGCTTTTCGAATCGCAGTGACTGAACCGAATCTATCCAAGAGCGCGCTCCGGCGAGATTCGCCGAGTTGTGGAATTTCATCAAGGAGAGATTCAAGCATGACTTTAGATCGCTTGGACCGATGGAAGGTGATTGCAAATCGATGGGCTTCATCTCGAATCCGCTGTAGCAAATACATTCCTTCACTGGTGCGCGGCAAAATCATTGGATCGGCGGAATGTGGCAGCCAGATTTCTTCCAGGCGTTTTGCCATCCCGACAAGGGCAACATCAGTAATTCCTAATTCATCAAGTGCACGTTGCGCGGCAGCAACCTGTGGCGCACCACCGTCAACCACAATCAACTGTGGTGGATAGGCAAACTTAGATAATTTCCCACCAGTCTCAGCTACCTCACTGTGATTAACCTGGCGGTCAGCGATGAGACGCTTCATTCTACGAGTGATCACCTGATGCATCGCGCGGGTATCGTCTGTCGCGGTTGTTGTATCAATCGCAAAGCGTCGATACTCACTCTTCTTTGCCAGGCCATCCTCGAAGACAACCATTGAAGCCACAACAGAGGTTCCAGAGATATTCGAAATGTCGTAGCACTCGATTCGCAAAGGCGTTCTTGGAAGATCGAGCTCTTCTTCTAGTTCAATCAGCGCCTTACCGGATACGGCGGCATCGGTTGCGCGCTTACTCATAAATTGAACTAGGGCGTAATGTGCATTGCGCTCGACCGTATCAAGGAGCTCGACCTTCTCGCCGCGCTGTGGAACTTTGATGGTGACTTTATGTCCAGCGAGAGAGGAGAGCCACTCCCCTAGTGATTCCTTATCCGCCGGCTCACCATTGACGTGAATTACCGAAGGAATCTCAGTTCCACCATCGCCATAGATTGAGAAGAGGAGGGATGCATATTGGTCATCTCCCTCCAGGGTGCGCTCTTGATCAACAATCCATGAACGCGACCCCTTAATTGAGCCGCGCCGAACCATAAAGATGGAGCCTGCAGCATGAAGTCCTTCTTCATGAATCGCAATGAAGTCTCCATCGAGATCATCTGACAGATTGCCTTGAGTTGATCTCTGCGCCTTTTCGAATGATTCGATTTGATCGCGGATTCGTGCAGCACGTTCGAACTCTTCTCGCGATGAAGCAAGCTCCATCTCGCTACGCATCGTCGGAACTAAATCTTCCATTCCAGCTTCCATAAAGGCGTCGAGTTTGTAGGCGATCTCTTTATGTTCCTCTGGTGTTACCCACCCAACGCAAGGAGCTGCGCACTTTCCAATATCCCCGAGCAGGCATTGGCGCTTTGTTCGTTGAGCTCGCTGAAAATTTCCTGCGCTACACGAGCGCACTGGAAAGACTTTAAGAAGAACTTCGTAGGTATTTCGAAGTGCCCAGGCATTTGTATATGGGCCGAAATATTTCAGCCCAGAGCGCTTCTCCTTACGGGTGATAAAGATTCTCGGAAACTCATCCTCTAAAGAAATTGCCAAATACGGATAGGACTTGTCATCCTTAAATTGAACGTTATAAGTCGGGTGATACTGCTTTATCCACGAGAACTCGAGGGCAAGTGCTTCGAGTTCAGTATTAACAATCGTCCAATCAACCCGAACTGCTTCATGGACCATCCGATATGTCTTCTGGGCAAGGTTCGATCCGAAGTAACTACTGAGGCGATTTTTTAAATTCTTCGCCTTGCCAACATAGATAACTTTCTCGCTCTTATTATAGAAGCGATAGACCCCAGGCTCTTCCGGGATATCGGTGGGCCGATAGCTGGCTGGATCTGCCATTGCTACTTACTCTTCGCTGCGACAGTTTTCTTAGTAGCAGTTTTCTTCGCCACTCGATTGCTCGCGAGAATCTCTGCCAAGAACTGGCCGGTGTAACTCTCTCTTACCCCTGCAACATGTTCTGGAGTTCCTTCGGCAACAACTGTTCCACCACGGAATCCGCCTTCAGGTCCCATATCAATGACCCAATCCGAAGATTTGATGACATCGAGATTATGTTCAATAACAACAACGGTGTTTCCGGTCTCGACGAGTCGCTTGAGAACTCCCAACAACTTATTGACATCTTCGAAGTGCAGACCGGTAGTGGGTTCATCTAGAACATAAATTGTGCGACCTGTTGAGCGGCGTTGAAGTTCGGTTGCTAATTTAACGCGCTGCGCCTCACCACCTGAGAGCGTTGGCGCCGATTGACCAAGGCGGACATACCCCAGACCGACATCGCAGAGAGTCTTTAGATATCTTGCAATCGTTGGTACTGATTCAAAGAATTCATGTGCCTGCTCGATCGGCATGTCGAGAACCTGTGCAATTGTCTTGCCCTTGTAGTGCACCTCTAACGTCTCGCGGTTGTAACGAGCACCATGACAGACCTCGCACGGAACATAGACATCAGGCAAGAAATTCATCTCGATGGTGATGGTGCCGTCACCAGAACAGTTTTCGCAGCGACCGCCCTTAACGTTAAATGAGAAACGACCTTGCTGATATCCACGCACCTTTGCTTCAGATGTTTCTGCAAAGAGCGCGCGCACTTTATCGAAGACGCCGGTATAGGTAGCCGGATTGGAGCGAGGAGTTCTACCAATGGGAGATTGATCCACGTGAACAACCTTGTCGAGTTGATCGACTCCGGTAACAGTGCGGTGGCGACCAGGTACTAAGCGGGCGCCATTGAGCTTATTGGCGAGGGTTGTATAGAGAATGTCATTGACCAAGGTGGACTTACCTGAACCAGAGACGCCAGTGACTGCAACAAAGAGGCCGAGCGGAATCTCAACTTCAATATCTTTGAGGTTATTCTCTTTTGCACCCTTTACAACTAATTTGCGTTTGGGATCAACCGGGCGGCGTTCGGATGGAATCTCGATTGACTTACGTCCCGAGAGGTAAGCGCCAGTAATCGACTCTTTAGAGTTGATGAGATCTTCATAGGAGCCTGAGACAACAACATGGCCACCGTGCTCGCCAGCTCCGGGGCCGATATCTACCACCCAATCTGCGGTACGAATCGTCTCCTCATCATGTTCAACCACAATCAAGGTATTACCTAAATTGCGAAGTCGAGTGAGAGTATCGATGAGGCGACGGTTATCGCGTTGATGGAGACCGATGCTGGGTTCATCAAGTACATAGAGAACCCCCACTAATCCCGAACCAATCTGCGTCGCAAGGCGAATACGTTGCGCCTCACCACCGGAGAGAGTTGCCGCTGGGCGATCGAGCGAGAGGTAATCAAGTCCAACATCAAGTAAGAATCCCAGACGCGCATGCACTTCCTTCATGACGCGCTCTGCAATCTGAGCTTCACGTGGATTGAGTTTGATGCTCTTTAAGAATGTGGCACATTCATCGATAGACAGGAGACAAACCTCTGCAATTGATTTACCGCCAATTGTTACGGCGAGAACCTCGGGCTTGAGGCGCGCTCCTTTACATGCTGGGCATGGAGTCTCGCGCATATACGCTTCATACTTTTCACGGCTGAAATCACTATCGGTCTCAGAATGGCGACGATGAATAAATGGAATTACGCCTTCAAAGCCGGTTGAGTAGTTACGGACGCGGCCATAGCGATTCTTATATTTGAC
>CAJBMC010000079.1 GCA_903954055.1 uncultured Actinomycetes bacterium
CTGACTTCTTTGGTTCTAATGAATTACTCATTGGTGCCTCCTGAAGTATGTGCTTGGGCAGATGCGTTAAATGATGAGATACCTGGAAGTTGTGGAATTGGGAAATCTGGAGCTTCGCCAACAGCTTGTGGCTTCCGTGAATCCTTTTTAGTTTTCTCAACCAGGGAAGAGATTGCCATCACGATGATGACAACGCCGAGCGCAAATGCCATGGCTATTGTCCGAGATGCTCCGTGCTGCTGGATCACTCGAAGTGAAGCAACAATCATGATCCAGATTAATGAAACTGGAATCAAAACCTTCCAACCGAACTTCATGAATTGGTCATAGCGTAGACGCGGAAGTGAGGCGCGAAGCCACATGAAGATAAAGAAGAAGAAGTTAACCTTGAGGAAGAACCAGATGATTGTGAACCAACCACCTAACCACGCCTCAGTAAAACCAAGGCCTGGCAGCGCGTGATAACCACCGAGGAATAAAGTCGTGGCAAGTGCAGAGACTGCAATTATGTTCACGTACTCTGCCAAGAAGAAGAGTGCGAACTTCAGTGATGAATATTCAGTGTGGAATCCACCCACGAGTTCGCCTTCAGCTTCAGCTAAATCGAATGGCGCACGGTTGGTTTCTCCCACCATCGAGATTACATAAATAACAAATGATGGGAAGAGCACTACGACGTTCCAAATATGTTTATGTTGTGAAGCGACGATATCTGAAGTCGACATCGAACCGGCATAGATAAAGACCGCGACAAGTGAAAGTCCCATCGCAACTTCATAGGAAATTACCTGCGCACTCGAACGAAGTCCACCGAGCAAAGGATATGTAGAACCAGAAGACCACCCTGCAAGTACGACGCCGTAAACACCGATTGATGTAACGGCCAAGATGTAGAGGACGCCAACTGGGAGATCAGTTAACTGCATCGCTGTTTTATGACCAAGTAGTGTGATGAGGCCGGTCATTGGAATAACAGCAAAGGACATAAAGCACATCGAAGCCGCAATGATTGGGGCGATGATAAATACGACCTTATCTGCAGCCGCCGGAATGATGTCCTCTTTTAAAGCGAGCTTTACGCCATCAGAAAGTGATTGCAATAGGCCGAAGGGACCAACACGGTTGGGGCCAGTGCGCTGTTGCATCTTTGCCAATACGCGACGTTCGGTCCAAACAGCCATCAGCGTTGAAACTACGCAGATGACGAAGACGAGCAGCGCCTTGACTGCGATGAGCCATCCAGGATCTGTTCCGAGAAGCTGTGCTGTTGTCATGCTTTCACCACCGTTACTAGTTCACCATGAACCGCATTAAGTGCGGTGAGCGCCTGAGATCCAAATGAATTACGTGGAATCCACACTGCATCATCATGAATATCTTCAACTAGCACCGGCAATGTAATAGAACCATGTACATTTGAAATTCGAACTTGATCTCCAGTAATTACACCGGCTGCGGTTGCGCGCTTTTCCGAAATGACGGCAACGGTCTGACGACGAGTACCTGCAAGGTTATCTTCACCGCGCTGCATTGTTCCCATATCGAGTAAGCGACGCCATGAAGTCAAGATTGCCTGATCGCCAGAAGCTGTTGGTGCAACACCAGGTGCGATAGCGGTGAATGGAGCGCGCGCTCCCTCCCACTTTCCAAGTTGAGCAATTTCACGAGCTGTTGCTGAAACCGTACCGAGCATGATTGATTCACCCATTGCATCTGCGAGTGCCGACAAGATACGAACATCGCTGCGATTAAGTGATTCTTCAACCGCTGCATCGAATGCTCGCGGACGACCTTCCCAGTTAAGGAAAGAGCCAGACTTTTCTGTAACCGCTGCAACTGGGAGGACTACATCCGCAACATCGGTAATCGATGATGATGCAATCTCGAGTGAGACGACGAAAGATTTCTTTAATACATCGAGCGCAGCACGACTATTCAACATATCGTGCGCATCTACTCCACCGATTACGACTGCATCAAGCTCATCGCTACCAAGTGCTTCAATGATCTGATGCGTCGTGCGGCCTGGTGTTGATGGAAGCGAGTCAACGCCCCACGCTGCCGCAATATCAACGCGAGCTGCTGAATCCGCGACTGGACGTCCACCAGGAAGAAGTGTTGGAAATGCGCCAGCTTCTAGTGCTCCACGTTCACCTGCGCGGCGTGGAATCCACGCGAGCTTTGCGCCAGTTTTTTCAGCGAGTGCAACCGCGGCAGAGATAAGGCCGGCAGATTCTGATGCGCGCTCACCTACGAGAATTACCGACTTCGAGGTCAATGAAATTGAAGCAAGAGCTGCGGCTTCAGCACCAGGAGCTACCTTAATGAAATCAGCGCTGAGCTTATCCATAGCGATAGAGCCCTTAGTCGCAACTGATGTGACCTTGAGTCCGCGCTTCTTAAAGTTCTTATTGAGGCGTAAGAAAACAATCGGTGATTCTTCCTCTGGCTCGAAAGCAACTAGTAGAACGTGGTCGGCAGAATCGATATTGCTGTAGTGAACATCAAATGATCCGGCAATCTTCGCTGCAAGGAAGTCGCCCTCTTCCTTACCTGAAACACGGGAACGGAAATCAATATCGTTTGTCTTAAGAGTAATACGTGCAAACTTTGCATAACCGTATGCATCTTCATGAGTAATACGGCCACCTGTAAGAACAGCGGCGCGTGCACCCTTTAGCCCTGCAGCAGCTGCAGCCAGAGCTTCAGGCCATGAAGCTTCCACAAGCACGCCATCTGAATTTCGAACCAATGGTTGAGAAAGTCGATCGGTTGACGTTACATACTTAAATGCCCAACGTCCCTTATCGCAGTTCCACTCTTCATTTACTGCTGCATCATCGCCAGCAAGGCGGCGAAGTGTCTTTCCGCGACGAACGTCGGTACGCATATCGCAACCAGATGCACAGTGTTCGCATGCTGATGGAGTTGAAACTAAGTCGAACGGACGTGCGCGGAAACGGTATGAAGCACCAGTGAGCGCACCTACTGGACAAATTTGAATGGTGTTTCCGGAGAAGTATGAATTAAATGGATCGTTCTCATAAATACCAACTTGCTGCAGCGCACCACGGTGATTAAGTGTGATGAATGGATCTGATGCAATTTGATTTGAGAAACGAGTGCATCGGGCGCAGAGAACGCAGCGTTCGCGATCGAGCAGTACCTGAGAAGAGATATTGATTGGCTTTTCAAATGTGCGCTTGTAACCAGTAAGTCGTGATTCGGCATTTCCATTGCTCATCGCTTGATTCTGCAATGGACACTCGCCGCCTTTATCGCAGACTGGGCAATCAAGTGGATGGTTACCAAGGAGCAGCTCCATCACGCCCTTCTGTGCCTTATCGGCAACTGGTGAGGTGAGCTGAGTCTTTACAATCATATTTGGCTCAACTGGAATCGTGCATGATGCCTGAGGCTTTGGAAAAGCGCGACCATTGATTTCAACATCGACCAGACATTGACGACATGCGCCGACTGGATCAAGGAGCGGATGATCGCAGAAACGTGGAATCTGAATTCCAAGCTTCTCTGCTGCGCGGATAATGAGAGTTCCCTTTGGAACGGTGACTTCAAAACCATCGATAATGACGGTGATCATCTCAACCGGAGTTACCTCAGTTGGAGCGTTGGCAAAGGTTGTCATTTATTTAGCCTCCGCAAAGAGTGTTGACTTCGTTGCATCAAATGGACATGCACCGCCGGTTACGTGAGCGATGTATTCGTCACGGAAATATTTGATTGAAGAAGTAATTGGACTTGTCGCGCCATCACCGAGAGCGCAGAAAGAGCGGCCCATGATGTTGTCGCAGAGATCAAGGAGCTTTTGAAGATCGGCTTCGCTTCCCTTGCCTTCTTCTAGATCGCGGAGAATCTGTACCAACCACCAGGTGCCTTCACGACACGGTGTGCACTTTCCACATGACTCGTGCTTATAAAACTCAGTCCAACGCAATACTGCGCGAACTACGCAAGTAGTCTCGTCAAAAATTTGTAGCGCCTTCGTGCCGAGCATTGAGCCTGCCGCAGAGACACCTTCGTAATCCAATGGAACATCGAGGTGTTCATCGGTAAAGAGTGGAGTTGAAGATCCACCCGGTGTCCAGAACTTTAACTTGTGACCATTGCGAACACCGCCAGCGAGTTCGAGAATTTCGCGAAGTGTGATTCCAAGTGGTGCCTCAAATTGGCCTGGGTTATTGACGTGACCAGAGAGAGAGTAAAGAGTCGCGCCCTTTGACTTCTCTGTACCCATTGATTGGTACCACTCTGCGCCATTATTAACGATTGCTGGTACGGCAGAGATTGATTCGACATTGTTTACAACAGTTGGGCGGGCATAGAGACCTGCGATTGCTGGAAATGGTGGGCGAAGTCGCGGCTGACCGCGGAAGCCTTCGAGTGAATCGAGAAGCGCAGTCTCTTCACCACAAATGTATGCGCCGGCTCCGATGTGAAGTACTAAATCAATATCGTGACCGGTTCCAAAAACATTCTTGCCGAGGTAGCCGGCCTTATATGCATCTGCAATTGCTTTGTTAACACGACGAACAACGTGAGTTACTTCGCCACGGATATAGATAAATGCATGCTTTGCGCGAATTGCATATGCAGCGATGATGACACCTTCGACCAGAACATGTGGGTTTGCCATCAAGAGCGGCATGTCCTTGCATGTTCCTGGCTCTGACTCATCAGCATTAACAACGAGGTAGTGATCTTTGTTATCACCTTGTGGAATAAAGCCCCACTTCATTCCGGTAGGAAAGCCTGCGCCACCACGACCGCGAAGCCCTGAATCTTTAACAAGTTGAATAACCGCATCAGGATCCATCGCAAGTGCTTTAGCTGCTGCGGTATATCCGCCATTGCGCTTGTAGGCATCGATTGTGAATGAATCTTTCTCATCCCAATGTGCAGAAAGGATTGGAGTTAACTTTGACATTACTTTCCTTCCTTCGCGAGCTTGAGTCCAAGAAGAGTTGGTTCGCCAGCTTGGATACCTTCTTCGGCTAGGCCATCATCAAGGCCAGCAAGTACGGCAGAAGCTTCCTTAAATGTCACGAGACGATTTGGTCCACGAGTTGGTGCTGGTGGATTTCCAGCGCGCGCACCATCGACGAGAGCCTTTGCTGATGCAACTGTCTGCTTGTCGTAGAACTCCCAGTTAGCCATAACAACTGGCGCATAATCACAAGCTGC
>CAJBMC010000080.1 GCA_903954055.1 uncultured Actinomycetes bacterium
AAAGGCGCTGCAGGCGAGGCGGGTCCAGGAGATCTCTTTATTTTATTAACGGTAAAAGCTCATCCAATATTTTCACGTAAGGGTGAGAACTTATTACTTACCCTTCCAGTTACCTTTGCAGAGGCAACGCTCGGCGCAGATATTAAAGTTCCAACCCTTGCTGGCGATGATGTCACTGTGCGCCTAGCTCCTGGAACACCTACTGGGCGCGTACTTCGCGTTAAAGGTCGTGGAATTACAAAAGGTCACACTGTCGGCGATTTACTTGTGACGATTGATGTGCAAGTCCCACGCCGCGTCGAAGGTGAAGCGCTAGATGCGTTGAAGAAATTTGCCGAGCTAACAGCCGAACATGATGTGCGTTCAGAATTTATTACAAAGGCCAAATTATGAGTGAAGAGAAGCAACCACAACTCGACGACGAAGCAGCGCTCTATGTGATCTCTGTTGCCGCCGAGTTATCTGGTTTACATCCTCAAACGCTTCGCCAATACGATCGTTTAGGTTTGGTCTCGCCTAACCGCACAGAGGGGCGCAACCGCCGTTACTCATTGCGCGATATCGCATCACTTCGGATGGTGCAGAGACTTGTTGGAGAAGGAATCAATCACGCAGGTGTAAAGCGCATTATTGAATTAGAGACCGCGATGGCTAATATGGCGATTGAAGTAGCACAGCTGCGAATTGAAGTCGATGCGCTGATTTCGGAGAACCCACCTAAATCACTAAAAAATCAGAAGAAGCGCGAAGTGATTATGTACGAAGAAGAGAATTGATTCTCCCCTTCCAACCACCCAAGATTGGTTCGGCAGGTACTTTTAATACCCCCTCTAATAAAGTCGCATAAATATCTCTAAAGTCAGTCGTAACAGCTAAGTCACCTTGATTTAGATTATTGAGGCTAGGTTGTTCACCATAGAAACCACCCTTAACTCCATCGCCAATAACAAAGACCGGCGCGGATGTTCCATGATCGGTACCAGCAGATGCATTTGCGGCAACTCTTCTTCCAAACTCTGAATAGACAAGCACCGTCACATCTTTAGAGCGACCAGAAGCAACTAGTTGAGATAAGAATCGTGAGACCGAACTGGATACGATTCCAATAAGTTCTGATTGAGCATTTGCTTCATTTGCATGGGTATCAAAGCCTCCGAGCGAGACCGCCCAGACTCGAGTTGGCGCACCTGCGGTAACTAGTTTTGCAACTACATCGAGTTGTTGAGAGAGATTGTTATCTCCACCGGCATTACCTCCATTGACTGTTGGAAGATCTGTTGCGACCGGTGCTGGAGATTTCAAAATCGGTGAGACTGATTCAGAGATGTTCAGCAGATTACGTAGCGAAGTTGCGGCGCGAGCAGCGAGCGGATTCTCTCCTAACGCCGGTAATGAGAGTCGTGAGCAATCTCGAGCGAGTGAACCAGAAGGTGTGACAAGTCCTCCCAATGGAAGCACCGAGCCACTGCGTTTCTTACCGACCAATAATGGCGGAAGCACCGAACCTAAATTAATTGCTAGCAGCGGATCTTCTGGTTGGGAATCTACCCACCGACCCAACCAACCAGTCTTTGTGGTTTGGGTACGTTCACCACTCTGCCAAATTGCCATCGATGAGAAGTGCGAGTGATCGGAATTGGGATACCCAACTCCACGGATAATCGCCACCTTCTCTTTATCCCATAAGTTCTTAACTGCAGTCATCGATGGGTTTAATCCTAAAGTCGAATCGAGATGGAGAACTTTTTCAGGTGTGTACGAGATGTCCGGGCGAAGTGAGTAATAAAGCGGATCTGAATATGGAACGAGAGTATTTAAACCATCATTACCACCATATAAAGTAACAACAACAAGGATCGGAGTGTTTGCAGGAAGTGGACGAGTAATTGCAGCCTGTGCAATATCTTCGACACTTAATATATTTGCAGCTGCTGCAACTCCAGCACCTCCAGTAAGTGCAAGAAATCGTCTACGAGATAAAGTATCCATCACGCACCCACAATGTATTCAGGGCTGTTTATTGCTAAGAGCAACATTCGAGCCGGTTCGGTTCGAGCAACTGTGAGCGCATCGGAAGTACGTCTACTCCATTGATACACCCCTAGTAAATCTCTTAAATAATTCACTCTAGATACCGGTGGAATCGCGTTAATAAAATCAAGTGAGACATTTTTAAGAATATTTTGCGAGAGCGACAATCTAAATTGTGCTGACGCGCTGGTAAGCCACATCTCACCCGCAGGCCAACCACCGACATTAGGTGGCGTAAATGGAACCTGAGCTAATTTCTGAAGATCACTCCCAATCGCGCTGAAATTCTTTGTTGCGCTAGGAGTGAGGCCAAATACTCGACACAACCCGATAAACCATTCGATTGGGCTCTTCACCATCGCGAAATCAGGTGCGTACATATACGGAGTACTACATAAATCAGAGATCGCTGCGAAGATATCTCGTGAAGTGAAAGCAGAACGATTTATATCAACTGGCATAGTCTCAGTGCTAGAGAAAAAGCGATACCAGAGACGTTCATAGATGAAACGTGAAGAGTCATCACGGGAAGTGATCGAGGTAATTGCGTCTTGAGCGGTATAAATCTTTGTTGCTCCTAGAAAATTTACTGGTGATGAATCGTGACGACGAGCGTTAAAAACAACACTTCCATTTGTGCGTTGCACCTGGACTCCAGTAAAGATTCGGGCGAGAGCCTTCACATCATCTTCGCTATACCGCCCAACACCTAAGGTGAAAAGCTCCATAAATTCGCGAGATAAATTTTCATTGGGTGCAGTAGCGGTGTTGTCTTGGCCATCTAACCAAAATTGAAGCGCACCATCTTGAAACATACTTTGGCAGAAGGTGGCAAAGTTTCCTAAAGCGTTATTTCGCAAAGTGATATTTTGCTTATACATAGGAAGCGCAAAATTTATCTTTTCAATTGATGTAGCCCAATGGCCGTGCCAGAACCACGTCATCTTCTCATTCAACGGATAATCCGTTGTTGCCATCTGATCAAGCCACCAGATCACAAGATCTTTATTCTGTTTAGATAATTTCAGCGAATACTCGGTATTTGCAAAAGTTCCTGGCGTTGGTCGAGGACCTAAATCATCGAGAGTAATAGGAATTAAATCGCTTGCTATCCCATCTTGTGTTGGCTTTACCAAAAAAGAATTTTTTGTATTTACAAATCCATTGGCGAGGGCGCTCTCAAATTCACCAGCTTTTACGCCGAATCCGAAACGAGAGTAAAGACGTGAGAGCGCTAATCTCTCTTGATCAGCGCTTAATGTAGCCATACTGAGAGGGTAGAGAAGAAAAGAAGAAAGGGTAAGATAAAGACATGAGTTCACATAAACTTCTCAAGAAGCAGATAATTAAGAAGGCTGTTGTTCATGGCAAAGTCACTCTCTCTTCAGGTAAAGAGGCTGACTACTATGTTGATCTCCGTCGAATCACTCTCGATCATCTCGCTGCTCCACTTGTCGGAAAAGTTATGTTGAAGCTAACAAAAGATCTTAAATTTGATGCAGTAGGTGGGCTAACTCTTGGCGCAGATCCAGTTGCAACAGCGATGATGCATATTGCGGCTCGCAAAGGTAGAAAACTCGATTCATTTGTTGTTCGCAAAGAAGGCAAAGCACACGGACTACAGCGCCGCATTGAAGGGCCAGATGTCAAAGGTAAGCGAGTTCTTGCCGTTGAAGATACATCGACAACCGGTGGCTCTGTTCTCACCGCTGTCGAGGCGCTAAAAGAAGCTGGCGCGATTGTCGTTGGAGTTGCGGTAATTGTTGAACGTGGAGCAAAGGAAGCGATTGAGGCAGCGGGTTATAAGTATTACGCCGCATACTCACTGAAAGATCTAGGCCTAGAGAAGTAGTTCTAGCTCAAAACTTTCTTAACTTAGATCTTTCTTGGTACGCCACTCTCTAAGAACTTCGATTGCAACCGGGACCAGGCTTGCAATCACAATCAGCGCCACCATTGGCAACAAGTATTTATCAATCGAGCCACTGATCTTCTGGCCCAAGATATATCCAGCGCCCAGCACAAGTTCAGTCCAGATGATTGCGCCAATAGCGTTCCAGATAAAGAACTTACGTGCGGGATAGCCAACAATTCCAACCATCGGATTGACGAGTGTTCGAACAAAAGGAATAAAGCGCGCAAGAAGTAGCGCCTTGCCCATTCCATACTTCGATAACCAGCGCTCTGTCTGAGCTACCCGCTCACGGGTAAAGAATTTCCCATCAGGGCGATCAAATAATTTACGGCCAAACTTTGCACCAAAGAGATAGCCGGTCTGCGAACCAATAATTGCAGCCAATGGCGCACCGATAAATAGTGCAAGCGGATTAAGAGATGCCCCACCGAGAATCGCGGCTCCCGATGCAGATGCTGCTATTCCCGCAACAAAAAGTAATGAATCTCCAGGAAATGCGAGACCAATTAATAACCCGGTCTCTGCGAAGATGATTGCAAGAACGCCAACGAGACCTAAATCTCCAACAATCGAATGTGCATCAAAGATATTTGCGCCAATGTTCATAAGATGAGGATAAGGTACGCGCCATGCAATCGCATCTGTCGCAGAGTGTATTTACCGAGGAATTCCGCCCCCGCGTACATTTCACACCTGCACAGAATTGGATGAACGACCCCAATGGTCTTCTCTATTACAAGGGTAAATATCACCTCTTCTTCCAACATAACCCCCAGGGAATTCTCTGGGGAAATATGTCATGGGGCCATGCGGTAAGTACCGATCTTTTAAATTGGCAACATCTACCGGTTGCAATTGAATGCACTGATACAACTGGAATTTTTAGCGGTAGCGCAGTTGTAGATGAGACCAATAGCAGCGGTTTTGGCTCACTTGATAACCCGCCACTTATTGCGATTTACACAGTCCACCAAAACGATGAAAGCAATCAATCACAACATATTGCTTACAGTCTCGACGAAGGTTTAACCTGGGTTAAATATGCAGATAATCCCGTACTTGATTTAGGGATGAAAGATTTCCGTGATCCCAAGGTGACATGGGAACCAATAACAAAAACCTGGTTGATGACGGTCGCTAAACCACAAGAATTTAAAATTGCTTTCTTCCGATCCACAGATCTCAAGAGCTGGCAGCACGTATCTGATTTTGGCCCACTCGGCGCAACTGGTGGAATCTGGGAGTGCCCAGATTTATTTCCACTTCTTACTCCAAACGGTCAAAGTAAATGGGTTCTGATCGTTTCACTCAATCCAGGTGGTGTTGCCGGCGGTTCAGGCACTCAATACTTTATTGGCGATTGGGATGGCGAAAATTTCACCACTGACCAAAGTTCAACAAAGTGGATTGATTACGGTCGAGATAACTATGCCGGTGTGACCTTCAATCACACACCAGATAACCGGAGAATTTTTATTGGGTGGATGAACAATTGGGATTACGCCGCAAAATTACCTTCACCAATTTGGCGCACCTCAATGACAATACCTCGCGAATTAGCGATTACCGAAGTCAATGGAGATCTCCTACTGACATCGCATCCGTTCGCAGAGTTGAAAGCGCCGTACGATCAAAGCTTTGCAATCTCTGCAGCCAACGACGCCCTAATCACAATCGGAACTTCACCACATCAGGTTGAAATTAGATTTGACGCCACAACAAAGCGAGTTTCAATAGACCGCTCGCGCGCATGGTTCGATGGAATCGAGGATGCCCCCCAATTGACCCCGCCTATCGAGCTACAGAAATTTACGATTCGGGCGGTCATTGACCATGGCAGTCTCGAACTCTTTATCCCGGAAGCCGGCCTCGCCATAACCACGATTCATGGCCTCCCGGCAGTAGGCGCAATTCTGCAAATTTCTGCAAATTAGTTGCGCAAGAGTTACCGGTTGAAATTTCCCTTCCAACCCCTCAAACCCGTACCGTTTACCCACAACAGGCTTTCTAGGAGCCTGTTAAACCCTTGAAAGGAAATACTTCATGAAGAAGTTCACAAAGTTCGGTGCTCTCGCACTGGCTGCTGCACTTTCAGTTTCAGTAGTAGCGGCGACAACGCCTGCATCTGCTGCAACTTGTGCAACAAAGACTAAGGTAACAATGCTCGGAACAATCAAGGTTGAAATCCAAGATCAGTTCCTCGCAGCTGTTAAGGATTACAACGCAAGCCAGTCTTGCTACACAGTTACATCAATCCCAGGTGATGCAAAGCTCACATTCCTTCAGAATGTAACTCCTTTGTACGCTGCGAAGAACGCTCCAACAATCATGTACGCACTTCAGGAGATCCCTGACATGGCTGACAAGGTTATGGACTGGAAGGGCACAAAGCTCGCTTCACTCGTATCACCATCACTTCTCGCTGCAGCAACTGTTGGCACAAAGCTCGTTGGTGTTCCATCAACAGCTGAAGCTTTCGGTCTTCTCTACAACAAGAAGGTCCTTGATAAGGCTGGCGTAGATCCAACAAAGATCAACACACGCTCATCACTCGAGGTTGCACTTCGCAAGGTTAAGGCTGCAGGCGCAGGAGGAGTTCGCTTCTCAAGCATCTGGTGGTCACTTGGTGCTCACTTCACAAACATCTACTTCGCAAATGCGGGTGCAACACACGAAGATCGCCTCAAGGTTCTTGACGGTCTTTCAGATGGAACAAAGGCTCTCTCAAAGGATCCTGTATTCCAGAACTACCTCGCAACATTTGCATTGCTTAACAAGTACAACCAGGCAAAGCCAAATACAACTGACACTGAATACGACCTCTCTGTAGCAGACCTTGCTTCAGGTAAGGCAGCATTCTGGTTCATGGGTAACTGGGCAGAGCCAAACTTGCTAACAGCATCACCATCAACTGACTTCGGCATCATGCCACTTCCAATCAGCCAGGATCCAAACTTCGCTGGTAACAAGTCAATCTCTGTTGGTGTTCCAGGTTACTTCATGATCGATAACACACAGTCAACAGCTGCTGAGCGCGCTGGTGCAATGGACTTCCTTGAGTGGTTGTACACAACACCTGCAGGACAACAGCACGTTGCAGGTCCAATTGCAGATGGTGGAATGAACTTCATCCCTGTCTACAAGGGCTTCACAGTTTCACCAAAGACATACATGGCGAAGGAAATCTCTAAGTATGTAGTCGCTGGTAAGACACTTGAGTGGATCAACACCTACTACCCAGCAGGCGGACAGGATCTCTACGGAGCATCTGGCCAGAAGTTGATGGCAGGAAAGATCACAGGAGATCAGTACGCAACTGAGCTCCAGAATGCATGGAAGGGCTCAGTTAAGACATGGCGCGGAGTTAAGAAGTAATTCTTAAATCCTCACATATCTTAATAAAGCTAAACCAAGCTAAATAGATATAAATAGCGAGGTCATCTCGGGGTTTTCACTCCGGGGTGACCTCGCTAATATTTACCCCTAGCAGTACAGAGCATTAAGAAATAGAAGGTGGCAATATGCATCACGGTAATCAGCTGAAGAAGTTCTTACTCTTCGCATTAATCCCATTGTCAATTTTCACCGTTGTACTGCTCTACCCATTTATTCAGGGTATGTATCTCACCTTCACGAACTGGAACGGATTTACCCACGATAAGTATGTTGGCCTAGCAAATTACACAAAATCTCTTCGCGATCCAGCATTCTGGGTAACACTTCGATTTACATTTAAATATGTTGTTGTATCAGTCATCACCATCAATGCAGTTGCTTTTGGCTTAGCTCTCCTTGTCACATCAAAGTTGAAGAGCTCCAACATTTTCCGCACATTCTTATTTATCCCCAATCTCATCGGTGGAGTTATCCTCGGTGTGATTTGGCAATTTATTTTTAATACCGCTCTCGTCTCACTTTCTCACAAGCTCGGTTGGTCACTCTTCTCCTCTTCTTGGTTGGGAGATACCAACACCGCATTCTGGGCTTTGATTATTGTGACTACCTGGCAGGCCTCGGGCTACATGATGATCATCTATGTCACCGGTTTGATTTCAATTGAACAAGATGTGATTGAGGCAGCTCGCGTTGATGGAGCTTCAGCAGCTCGCACCCTTTGGTCAATCAAAATGCCTTTAATGGCGCAGGCTTTTACAATCTCAATCTTCTTAACCCTACGCGGTGGATTTATGGCATACGACGTAAACCTCGCCCTCACCGGCGGTGGCCCATACCGCACAACAGAGTTGATCGCGATGCACATCTTCCAAGATGCATTCGCCTTCGGAAACTTCGGCACTGGCCAATCAAAGGCTGTTCTCCTCTTTTTCTTGGTGGCAGCAGCAGCGCTAGTCCAAGTCACAATTAGCAAGAGAGCGGAGGTCCAGCAATGAGAGAGCGTCTCAATATCGCAAAGAAATCAATATTCCTTGGCGGCCTAGTGGTCTCTATTGCCTACGTCTTGCCATTCGTCTTGGTCTTCATCAACGCCTTTAAGCCAAAGATGGAAATCTTGATGAATCCACTTGCACTTCCAAAGGCGCTAGATATAGATAACTTCAAGCAAGCACTTCAGAAGATGGATTTCTATCGTTCATTGACCAACTCTGTGATCATCACAGTAACCAGCGTCTCCGGCTTGATTATCTTCTCTTCAATGCTCGCTTACTATCTAGCGCGCAATAAGAACCGTTTCACTAAGACAACATTCCTCATCCTCGTTGCCTCGATGATTATTCCATTTCAGGCTTTGATGATTCCATTTATTTCAATCTTTGCTCAATTCGTTGCAATCAATAACCGCGCTGCCCTTATCTTCTTCTATCAAGGATTTGGTATTGCGCTCTCAGTATTTCTCTATCACGGCTTTATCTCAAAGATTCCAATGGAACTCGATGAAGCTGCATCGATTGATGGCGCTGGAGATATGACAATTTTCTGGAAGATTATCTTCCCAATGTTGCGTCCAGTTACTGCGACCGTTGCGATTGTTAATGCCTTGTGGATCTGGAATGACTTCTTGCTTCCACGTCTGGTGCTAACACGTGAGACACAGACACTTCCACTATCTACCTATCTCTTCTATGGCCAGTACACCTCTGAATACGGTCAGGCGATGGCAGGTTTATTGCTCGCAGTCATACCAATTATTGCTTTCTACCTTGTGCTCCAGAAGCAGTTTATTTCAGGTATTTCGCAAGGAGCAGTTAAGTAATAACTGCGACCGTAAGGATTGAGCAGTTAAGTAATAACTGCGACCGTAAGGATTGAGCAGTTAAGTAAGTTTCTTTACTGACTCGCGTATTACTAAAGAGGTAGGAACCTTCATCTGCGCAAGCGGGCTATCGGGTTTTGCAATCCGTGCCATAACTTGTGATGCAGCGAGTTGACCTAAGAATTTTACGGGCTGCGCAATTGTCGTAAGTCCTTGCATCTTTGCATATTCGTGATCGTCATATCCAACGATAGAAATATCTTCTGGAACTCGTAAACCCTTCTTGCGAAGTGAGATAATTGCGCCATAAGCCATCTCATCTGATTCACAGAAGATTGCTGTTGGTAATTTCTTCTGGCGCAAGAATTCATCCATTGCGAGCTCCGAGGTACGGCTATCAAAATCTGCGGTGATATGCCACGCCGGATTAAATTCAATTCCATTTGCTGCTAAGACTTTCTTAAAGCCCGAGAGGCGCTGGTCTGCGACTTCAAAGTTATATGCATATGCATTCTGGCCAACCATGATTGCGATATCGCGATGGCCCATATCTATCAAGTGTTGGGTAATAACTTCAGCACCGCTGACATCATCAATTGAAACACAAGAGCACCGATCGCTCAGTGTTCCCACCAATGAGACCGGAATACCGAGACCCAGAATCTGATCGAACTCCTTCTCGGTCGGTGGCAATGAGATAACAATCAACCCATCGACTTTTCCTACAAGTTTCTTCTGGTGAAAGACTCGTTGGCGCGCTTCGACTTGTGCGAAGTTATAAAGAAGTAGATCCATACCAGCTTCACGAAGTGCTTGTTCGATACCGGCGATAGCTTGCGAGAAGTACCAACGAGAGATAAATGGTGCGATGACGCCGATCGTATTGGTGCGCGCCTTTGATGTATCAGGTAGCAAGTCAGGGCGAATTGGATAATCTAATAACTGAGCTGCCTCAATAATTTTCTTACGTGTGCGCTCATTTACATGATGCATCCCGCGAAGGGCACGCGAGACAGTGGCGGGAGATACTCCCGCCTTCTTCGCAATCTCAACAATTCCTGACACAATATGTAAAGAATATGCAAAAAACTGCAAATTACAAGAGTTGAGGGAATTCACTAATGGCGCTGACGCTCGATAAAGATTGGTGGCGCCAAGCTGTTATCTATCAAATTTACCCGCGGAGTTTTAAAGATTCCAATGGCGATGGCATCGGCGATATCAAAGGCGTGACATCGAAAATCAGCTACCTGCAATCACTACATATCGATGCAATCTGGTTATCGCCGTTCTATCCATCAGCACTGGCCGACGGTGGATACGATGTTGATGATTATCGCGATGTCGATCCAAAACTTGGCACACTCGCTGAGTTCGATGAGATGTTAGAGAAGTTACATGAAGTTGGCATCCATGTATTTGTAGATATTGTTCCAAACCACTCATCAAATCGACATCGATGGTTTCAAGAGGCAATTAATTCTGAACCAGGATCTGCCGCTCGAAATCGATATATCTTCCGTGATGGCAAGGGCGCTGATGGCGAACTCCCACCAACAAATTGGATCTCACACTTTGCGCCGAGCGCATGGAGCCACGAATCAACACAAGGTGGCAAACACGGCCAGTGGTATTGCCACTTATTCGCTCCCGAGCAACCTGATTTCAATTGGGATAACGAAGAGGTTGGCGAAGATTTCTTAACAACACTGAAGTTCTGGGCAGATCGCGGAGTCGATGGATTCCGAATCGATGTCGCACATATGCTGAAGAAAGATTTATCAAACCCACTTAAAGATGTACCAGAGCCGGTTACTCTCGATTCAAATATTGCCGGAAATGAAATTCTCTTTGATCGTGACGAAGTACATGAAGTTTATAAGAAGTGGCGAGAGCTCTTTAATCGATATAACCCACCCCGAGTAGCAGTTGCTGAGGCATGGGGTAAGCCGGAAAGTATCCATCGTTACGCAAGCCCTGAAGAGTTAGGGCAGGCATTTAACTTTGATTTACTCTTAGCCGATTTTCAAGCAGATAATTATCGAGAGATTGTTTCAAGAAACTTTGCCGCCGCAACCCAATACGGTTCATCCTCAACTTGGGTATTTTCAAATCATGATCAAGTTCGTCCGGCAACGCGATATGCGCTACCACTGGGCAGTGATCTGATTGCATTTAAAAATAGTAATGGTGCAAGTTCGAGTTACGATTTAATTCGAGGAACCAACGCTGCCATTGCGGCACAGATGTTTGCACTCGCACTTCCTGGATGTACATATATTTACCAAGGTGAAGAGCTCGGACTTCCAGAAGTGTTAGATATTGCAGAAGATCAGATTCAAGATCCGCAATATCTGCGCAACCATAAAATTGATAAGGGTCGTGATGGTTGTCGAGTGCCGCTTCCTTGGACGACTTCCGGTACTTCATTTGGATTTGGATCAGGCGGTGCGCACCTGCCTCAGCCAGATAACTTTGGGCAATATTCAGTCGAGGCAGAATCTGGGGTAACAGGTTCACCGTTGGAGATCTTCCGTCGGGCAATAGCGCTACGCAAGGAATTGATGTGTGCCGAAGAACTCACCTGGCATGAGACCAACAACCCTGAGCTACTTCACCTCTCTCGCCCCAATGGCTGGCATTGCGTGACAAACTTCGGCCGAACAAACGTCGCCCTTCCCAAGAACCTGACCTTCATCCACTCATCCCAACCGCTGGCCGGCGGCGAACTTCCCGGGGCGAGCACCGTCTGGCTCCAGGCCTAGCCCTCAAAGCCCCAATCACGCCTAACCCTGCGCCTTCAAAAGCCGGAAACAGGGAAATAGACCCATATAAGTATGTATATGTAGACTCGCCCAAGCCGCGTCCCACCCTCATACGGGGCGCCTTAAGAATCTCCAACGGAGGAGAAACATGCGAGCTTCTGCTGCTCAGTCATTGGTGCAAGTCACCGGATCTAACCTCAACATCACATTCGTGGTTCTGGGAGTCGCTCTTGCAGCGCTCGCCATCGCCGTAGCCCTTCGCGCACAGGTACTTGCCGCAAATGACGGTACCGAAAAGATGCGCGAGATTGCTGGCGCAGTCCAGGAAGGTGCGGCCGCATATCTTCGCCGCCAATTCCAGACACTTTCATATTTTGTAGGAATCGTCTTCTTCCTACTCTTTGCACTACCTGCTGATACGACATCGATTCGTATCGGTCGCTCAATCTTCTTCCTTCTCGGCGCGGGCTTCTCTGCTCTCGTCGGTTACAACGGCATGTGGCTTGCAGTGCGCGCAAATGTTCGCGTCGCCGAAGCTGCTCGCCAGAAGGATGGCACTAAGGCAGTACAGATTGCATTCCGTACCGGTGGCGTTGTCGGTATGACAACAGTTGGCCTCGGACTTGTCGGTGCATCACTTGTTGTAATTCTCTATCGCGAGAACGCACCAGTTGTTCTTGAAGGTTTCGGTTTCGGTGCTGCAATGTTGGCGATGTTTATGCGCGTCGGTGGCGGTATCTTTACAAAGGCTGCTGACGTCGGAGCAGACCTCGTTGGTAAGGTCGAGAAGAACATTCCAGAAGATGACCCACGTAACGCTGCAACAATTGCAGATAACGTCGGCGACAATGTTGGTGACTGCGCTGGTATGGCCGCAGATCTCTTTGAGTCATATGCAGTAACACTTGTCGCAGCTTTGATTCTTGGTAAGGCAGCATTCGGTAACGAAGGACTTATCTATCCATTGATCGTTCCTGCAATCGGAATCGTCACTGCGGTTATTGGTATCTTCATTACCCGTCTTCGCAGCACTGATAAGTCTGCAATGACAGCGATTAACCGCTCATTCTTTACCTCAGCGATTATCTCTGCCGGACTTACCGGTCTTGCAACATTTACATATCTGCCAAGTAAGTTCAACCTTCTTACAAATTATTCGCCAGCAGTTCTCTCCGAGGCAGGCAACATCAACCCTCGCGTATTTGCACTCGGCGCAGTAATCATCGGAATCGTTCTTGCAGCTGCAATTCAGCTACTTACCGGCTTCTTCACCGAAGTTGGCAAGCGCCCAGTAAATGATGTCTCTTCCGCATCTCAGACAGGTGCCGCGACAGTGATTTTGGCTGGTATTTCAGTGGGCTTTGAATCAGCTGTTTATTCAGCACTTCTTATTGCAGCAGCAGTCTTCGGCGCATTCTTGCTCGGTGGCGGATCAATCGTCTTGTCACTCTTTGCAATCTCCTTGGCAGGAACAGGTTTGCTCACAACTGTTGGCGTAATCGTCGCGATGGATACATTCGGTCCAATCTCAGATAACGCACAAGGTATCGCTGAGATGTCAGGCGATGTAAAGGGCGAGTCAGCTCAGATTCTTACCTCACTCGATGCAGTGGGTAACACAACTAAGGCGATCACAAAGGGAATTGCAATCGCAACTGCAGTTCTTGCAGCGACAGCTCTGTTCGGTGCATTTACAGATGCAATCAAGGAAGCAGTTATTAAGGTCGGTCGTGCAACATCTGATCTTCAGTATCAAGGTGTTCTCGATATCGCATCACCTCGCAACCTCGTTGGTTTGATTATCGGTGCATCAGTTGTATTCCTCTTCTCAGGTCTAGCAGTCAATGCAGTATCTAAGGCAGCGGGCGCAGTTGTTGTAGAAGTGCGTAAGCAATTCCACGAACACCCAGGAATCATGAACGGTACAGAGAAGCCTGAATACGGCCGCGTTGTAGATATCTGTACTCGTGATTCATTGCGCGAACTTGCAACACCAGGAATCCTCGCTGTCATGGCTCCAATCTCTGTGGGCTTCGGTCTCGGCGTTGGTGCACTCGGTGCATTCCTTGCTGGTGCAATCGGTACCGGTACATTGATGGCAGTCTTCCTTTCAAACTCAGGCGGAGCTTGGGATAACGCAAAGAAGATGGTCGAAGATGGCAATTACGGTGGCAAGGGCTCTGAAGCTCACGCTGCAACAGTTGTTGGTGACACTGTCGGTGATCCATTTAAGGACACTGCAGGTCCTGCAATCAACCCATTGATCAAGGTAATGAACCTTGTTGGACTTCTTGTTACTCCAGCAATCGTTGAATTCTCACTCAATGGCCAGAGCGCAAAGATTGCAATTACATGTGCAATCGCAACTTTGATCATCGTGGCAGCGTTGGTACGTAACCGTCGCCATCACGCAGTCGGCATCCAGTACTAACTACTAGGTAAAGGACTTCCCCACCTTTATGGCATCGAAGAAGACAGTCGGCGATAAGTCTTCCGACTCGCATGGCCAGGGCCATCGAGATCTGAAAACTCTCGTCATTGTCGAATCCCCTGCAAAGGCTCGCAAAATTGGCGGCTACCTCGGCGATGGCTACATCGTCGAGGCTAGCGTCGGCCATATCCGCGATCTTCCGCAGCGCGCTGCCGATATTCCCAAGGAAGTGAAGAAGTTAGCCTGGTCTAAAGAGGGCGTCGATATCGAGAATGATTTCGCACCTTTATATGTCATCAATCCAGATAAGAGGGCGAAAGTCGCCGAACTTAAGGAGTTGATGAAGGGTGCCGAAGAGATCCTTCTCGCAACTGACGAGGACCGCGAAGGTGAAGCAATCGCCTGGCACTTGGTAGAGGTCTTGCAACCGAAGATTCCTATTAAGCGAATGGTCTTCAACGAAATTACCGAAGAGGCAATTAAGGCTGCGGTAGAAAATACGCGCGACCTTGATTACAACCTCATCGATGCACAAGAGACTCGTCGCGTCCTTGATCGACTCTACGGTTATCGACTATCACCAGTCTTGTGGAAGAAAGTTATGCCACGCATCTCAGCTGGACGTGTGCAATCTGTTGCTACTCGTCTCATTGTTGAGAAAGAGCGCGAACGCATGGCATTTATCTCATCTTCATGGTGGGATCTCGATGCGACAACAGATCTTGGATTTACTGCGCGCTTATTATCCGTTGACAACAAGAAGGTTGCTTCAACTTCAGATTTTGGCGCAGATGGCGCAGTAACAGAGAAGTCACTTGCCGATATTTTGTTATTGGATGAATCTGCCGCGAAGTTACTCGTTGAATCTCTGAAAGGTTCACCGCTGACAGTAAAGTCGATGGAAGAGTCTCCGCGTACCGAACGTCCAAAGCCACCATTTACAACATCGACGATGCAACAAGATGCCGGTAGCCGACTTGGTTGGGGCGCACAGATCACAATGCGTATCGCACAGCGTTTATATGAAAACGGCTACATCACTTATATGCGTACCGACTCAATCAACTTGAGCGAACAAGCAATTAAGGCAGCGCGCGCTGCAGCAAAATCTCTCTACGGTGCAGACCATGTTTATGAAACACCACGTACTTATCAAGGTAAGACAAAGAATGCACAAGAGGCGCACGAAGCGATTCGCCCAGCGGGAGATACCTTTAAGACGCCCGGTGAACTTGCGCCAGAACTTTCCCGTGATGAATTTGCTCTATATGACTTGATTTGGAAGCGCACCGTGGCATCTCAGATGGCTGATGCTAAAAAGATGCAGATGCGCGTTGATTTCGATGTGAAGACCGCTGATGGAAAAGATGCGATCTTCCGCGCCAATGGCAGCGTCATCACCTTTGCTGGGTTCCTCGCTGCATACGACGATGTTCCGACTGAAGATAGCAAGGATGAAGAATCGGTTGACCGCAGACTTCCAGCGATGGCGATTGGTCAATCAGTAAAGGTCAACGAATACAGCTGTGAGGGCCACGATACAAAGCCACCTGCTCGATATACCGAACCAACGCTAGTGAAGAAGTTGGAAGAGCTCGGTATTGGTCGCCCATCAACATTTGCATCGATCATTCAGACAATTCAAGATCGCGGATACGTTAATAAGCGCGGCCGTGCCTTAGTACCAACATTCTTGGCATTTTCAGTAACCGGTCTTCTCGAATCACACTTTACAAAGTTAGTCGATTACGACTTCACCGCATCGATGGAAGAAGATCTCGACAAGATTGCCTCAGGTGAGGCATCTCGTATCGATTGGTTACGTGATTTTTATTATGGCCACGATGGCGAACCAGGTCTTGATGAGCTTTCGCTCGACCTTGGCAATATCGATGCCCGCGCAACAAACACAATGAATCTATCTGATTCAATTGAGATTCGCGTTGGCCGTTACGGCGCATACCTGCAAGAGAATTTTGACGATGGAGAGCGCAAGCTTGCCAATATTCCAGAGAACACCGCACCCGATGAGCTCACTCTTGCTAAGGCGATCGAACTACTTGCAGCGCCATCGGGCGAACGTGATCTCGGCATCGACCCGACAACCGGTTTAGAAGTTGTTGCAAAGTCAGGACGTTTCGGTCCATACATCACCGAAATTTTTCCAGAAGAGCCAGTTGAACTTAAAGAAGATGGGACTCCAAAGAAGAAGCGGAAGAAAGCTGATGCGCCAAAGCCAAAGACTGCATCACTTCTTTCAACAATGAGCCTCGATACCATCACTATCGAAGATGCGCTGCAATTACTTTCACTTCCTCGCACATTGGGCACCAATTCAAATGGTGAAGAAATCACTGTACAAAACGGTCGTTACGGTCCATATCTCAAGGCCGGTGCAGATTCTCGCACGCTGACTTCAGAAGAGCAGTTGTTCTCAATTACCTTGGATGAAGCGCTTGATATTTATTCAAAGCCAAAGGAGCGCCGACGCGGCGTTGCAAAGCCACCACTGAAAGAACTTGGCGTTGATCCAGGCTCTGAGAAGGCGGTAATTATTAAAGATGGTCGCTTCGGTATGTATGTCACCGATGGCGAGACCAACGCGACCCTTCGCCGTGGTGACACCTTAGAAGCCATGACTCTTGAGCGTGGACTTGAACTTCTCGCAGGTCGTCGCGCTTGGGAGGCCGAGAATGGCCCAACACCTAAGAAGTCACGTAAGAAGGCAGCACCTAAAAAGGCTGGCGAAAAGCCACCAACGTTGACTAAGAAAGTTGTGAAGAAGGCAGCGACAAAGAAGAAGGCCGCTGCTAAAAAGAAGTAAGAACTTTTATACCGAGACGCTCGGCGTTGAGAGCCATCTGCTTATCAAAGGTAAGAAGAACATCATCGACATCGAGCAATAGTTCTGCAGTCGCCATATGGATAGCGTCGGAGCTCTTAAGAGTGATATCTGTCGGATAGCTTGACGCATCATCAATAATCTGATCGGTGATTTCAATAAATTGAACTTTTCGAAGAATTCCCACAGCTCGCTCTGCCAGTTCAGGATTAACCTTCATAACAGTGCGCAAGACCTCAACTTGACTTAGGCGAGAAGTAAAAAATTCCTGCCGTGCACTCTTGACGAAATTCTTTTGGGTGCCGGGATCAAAAAGTACTGAGAGCAAGACAGAACTATCAAAATACTTAATCAATAGCGAGCCTCGCGACGCTCTTTCAAGAATTCTTCGACGGCATTGGGATATCGAGGCCCATCAGTGTTGTTCCAAAAATCTAAATCAAAAGGCTCTTTGGCAGGAGTAACTGCGCCTTGTTCAATAAGACGCTGTAATTTACTCCTTTTAATAGGGACAATCTCTGCAATCGGAGTGCCATGTTCTGTCACAACAATCACCTCACCTTTCTTTACTAGATCAAGCACACGCGACGCCTGTTGGCGCAGTTCACGCACCCCAACAACCTTGTGAAGCTCGGCCTCAACATTCGATTCTGACTTTTTTGCAGCAGCCTTCCTGGGCTTGCTCGCCTTTGGCTTGGTAGTCATAGAGTAAAAGTAGCACAATCGCAATATGTGCTACTTAGCAATATCTGTGAATAAATATCGTGACCTGTCAGGCAATATCGAGGCTTAAGCGCTCACCGATAGACTCAGTGCCATGTCCAAAGGCCTGCCCACCCCTGAAGCTCCGGCTCAAGAGGTAACCCGCGGCGTCTTGGCGATTCCAGCATTTCGAAAGCTCTGGAACTCGATGGTCTTCTCCTCCCTTGGAGATTGGCTCGGACTTCTTGCAACAACTGCGCTCGCCGCGCAACTCTCTGGCGGATCTTATGCAACAGCTAACTTTGCAATCGCAGGTGTCTTTATCGCTCGCCTCTTACCTGCAGTCTTTCTTGGACCACTCGCAGGAGTAATCGCAGATCGTTTTGATCGCCGCAGATTGATGGTTGCAGTCGACCTCATGCGCGGTGCGCTCTATATCTCGATTCCAATTGTTCATACATATTTCTGGCTCTATGCCGCAATGATTTTGGTGGAGTGCTTAACGCTCTTCTGGTCACCAGCAAAAGAGGCATCGGTACCCAATCTTGTTCCTAAAGATCGACTTGAAAATGCAAATCAAGTCTCGCTATTAGCAGCTTACGGAACCGCACCTATCGCTGCAGTTCTCTTCTCACTTCTCTCACTCTTTGCCGGTGCACTCGCTGCGATTAGTCCGCTGCTCCCAAGTCGCTCGGTCGATATTGCTCTCTATATCAATGCACTCAGCTTCTTCTTCGCCGCATGGACTATTCGAAGCTTGCATGAAATCCCTAAAGGTCCAGCATCCGGAAAAGATGTCGATGAGAGCGTCGGTAAATCACTCATTCAAGGATGGAAGGCAGTTGCATCTTCCAACATCATCCGCGGACTTATCGTCGGCATGGTCGGCGCATTCTCTGCAGCTGGCGCCGTTATTGGACTTGCGCGAACATTTGTAGGCGACCTCGGTGGTGGTGACGCGGCATACGGTGTCTTATTCGCATCGGTCTTTACCGGCCTTGCACTCGGAATCGCATTTGGCCCCAAGGTATTTGCACAATTTAGCCGTCGCCGTTTATTCGGTGCATCGCTCGCAACCGCCGGTGTATTTCTCATCGCACTGGCGTTGATTGCAAACCTAGTTATCTCAATCTTTATCGTCGTCGTGCTCGGTGCATTTAGCGGAATCTGCTGGGTAACCGGCTTCACCATGCTCGGCATGGAGGTTAATAACGAGGTCCGCGGTCGCACCTTCGCCTTCGTACAGTCATTGATCCGCATTACTTTGGTGGCAGTTCTCGCAATTGCACCAATCATCGCAGCGACCATCGGCAAGCTGCATTACAGCTTCTACAACATCAAACTTGATTACAACGGCGCACAGATCACCATCCTTATTGCCGGCCTTGTTGGATTGATTATCGGCGTTATCTCGTATCGCCAGATGCGCGATCGCCCCAATGTTTCACTTTGGTCTGATGTATTGGCAGCGCTTCAGGGCGAACTCGGCGCAATCACCGGCCAACCAACGCAAGGAATCTTCATCTCTTTCGAAGGCGGCGAAGGCACCGGTAAATCAACGCAATCAAAGCTACTCGCTGATTGGTTACGCCAAGAGGGAGAAGAGGTAACGCTCTCTTTCGAACCAGGTGGAACCGAACTCGGTAAGGGATTGCGTAAAATTTTATTGGGCCACGAGACTGGCTCCATCAATCCTCGCGCTGAAGCATTGCTATATGCAGCAGATCGCGCGCACCATGTTGAGACTGTGATTCGTCCAGCGCTAGAACGTGGCGATGTTGTTATTAACGATCGCTATATGGATTCATCGATTGCCTATCAAGGTGCCGGCCGCATTTTGATTCCGGCCGAGGTCGCACGTATTAATCGTTGGGCGACCGAGACTTTATATCCAACTCTGACCATCTTGATTGATGTTCCAGCCGTTGTAGGACTCGGCCGTTTAAAATCGCTCGATCGCTTGGAATCAGAGCCACTTGAATTTCACGAACGCGTACGCCAAGAGTTCTTACAATTAGCGATGCTCGATCCAGAGCGTTATTTAGTGATCGATGGCCAAGCGACTGTGCAAGATATTCATGAAGCGATCATCGCTCGTGTCGCATTGTTGCCGCAATTAAAGCGCAATGCGCAGAATCCTCAGGCACGTCGCGTATTACGTCCCATCATCGCCGCATCTCACGCAGTCAGCCGCGCGACAAAGACTGCAAAAAATAGTGCAACTCAAGCCGCATCAAAAGCTACAAAGTCAAAGAAGAAGTAAGAAACTGCAATGACTTCTGTCTATGAGAACCTCGTCGGCCAGGAGCACATCACTGCGATTTTAAAGAGCGCGGTCGAAGCATCACGTTCTGGTGTTGAAACCCAAGAGATGACACATGCCTGGTTATTCACCGGCCCGCCCGGCAGTGGTCGCTCATCTGCAGCAGTTGCCTTTGCGCAAGCCCTCGTCTGCACCAACCAAGGATGTGGCAACTGTAATGAGTGCCAGAGCGCAAAGAATGGCAGCCATCCCGATATCGAGATCATCCGCACCGAAGGTCTATCCATCAAGGTAGAAGAGATTCGTGAGCTTCTGACCCGCGTCGCATGGGCGCCATCGATGGGCGGCTGGCGCGTAGTTGTAATGGAAGATGCAGATCGTTTAACCGAATCTGCCGCAAATGCTTTACTGAAAGCGATTGAAGAGCCAGGCAATCGCACCGTCTGGTT
>CAJBMC010000081.1 GCA_903954055.1 uncultured Actinomycetes bacterium
ATAGCGCCGATCTTCCAAAGTCATTCCGCAGCAAATGGCTCTCACACCTTGGCGGTGGGCGCACTCGTTACCCACGTGCTCGCACTTTCATTGTGGGTAGGTGGCCTATTCGGAATTTTAATTGTGCCGAAAGTGCTGCGGATAAATGCTCTCTACAGGTTTTCAGCGATGGCGCTCTGGGCTGCAACAGCGGTAGTAATCAGCGGTATTGCCACGGCGTGGACGCGACTTAATGTTCGGACGGCTTGGAATACTCAATATGCCTATGTTGTGATTGCAAAGGTAATTCTCACAGTTGCGCTTCTTGCGATGGGATACGCAAACCGCAAAGCGCTTGCATCGCGCGACGAATGGAAGTTGCAAGAGCTGGTCCGGCTGATTTCGGTCGAAGCGATGGTGATGGCAACAGTTGTCTTGATGGGATCGTGGTTATCTCAGATTCAGCCCCCTATTGGTGAGACAGCAAATCTCAGCGCAGCAGAATTAATTGTGGGACTGAAAACTCCGCCGCCTCCTTCTTTGATTAACCTGTTAAAGCTCTACAACCCAGATGCGCTCATGATTGCCCTTTTGGTGACATCAGTTGCGTTGTATGTAAAAGGGGTTGCGGTACTCAAGAAGCGTGGCGATAGTTGGCCGGTCGGACGCACTATCTCCTTTGCAATTGCAATCGCGCTGATTGATTTTGCAACATCAGGTGGGCTCGGTGTTTACGCGCTATTTTCATTTGAATATCACATGATGGCTCACATGCTCTTAGGAATGATTGCGCCAATCGGATTAGTGCTTGGTGCACCAATTACCTTGGCCCTTCGCACGCTTCCACAAGGACGAGATAAGAGCGAACGCGGATTGCGAGCCTTTGCTCTCACTGCGCTGCATTCACGGTACTCAGTAGTACTTACCAACCCAATAACAGCGTTAGCTCTCTTCGATGGTTCGCTCTTTGTTCTCTACTTCACCAATCTTTTCGGAGATTTGATGAGTAATCACGCCGGCCATTTATTTATGAATATCCACTTTATTCTTGCGGGCTTTCTCTTCTTCAATGTGGTCATTGGAATTGATCCCAACCCTCGTAAATATCCTCACATTGTTCGGATCGTAATTCTCTTTGGCGCGATAAGCCTGCATGCATTTTTCTCAGTCGCCTTGATGTCGGAGACGACACTGATTGATGGCGGGTATTACGGAGCCCTGAAAACCTCATGGCTTCCAGATCTGCTACATGACCAAGCTATGGGCGGGACTATCGGCTGGTCGATGGGGGAAATTCCAATTCTTATCGCGCTCGTCGCAACCTTTATCTTGTGGATGAGAGATGACAAGCGTGAGACTGTTCGAATCGATCGTAATGAGGCTCGACTTGCAGCTATGGGCGAGCCTGATGAATTAGCTCAATACAACTCATATCTGAATAAACTTCAACAGCGCCAGATTACCAATGGAGCAAAGGGAAGAGAGAAGCGATGACGCTCAAAGATGTATTTGTATTGCCAGAGGAGTACAACGATCTACGCAATAGCGTGCGCGCACTCTCAGAGAAAGAGATCGCTCCCTTTGCTCACGCGGTCGATGAAGACCATCGATATCCGCAAGAAGCTCATGATGCGCTTTTAAAGAATGGACTTTTTGCAGCGCATGTACCAACGGAAAATGGTGGAGACGGTGCAGATGCACTTGCGATGGTCATCATAATCGAGGAAGTTGCTCGAGTCTGCGGTTCGGCTTCACTTATACCTGCCGTAAATAAACTCGGATCTTTTCCATTAATTCTTGGCGGCAACAACGAACAAAAAAATAAGTGGCTCCCGCAATTAGCAAAAGGTAAAGGATTTTCATACTGTCTCTCCGAATCAGAGTCCGGATCAGATGCGGCATCGCTAAAGACTAAGGCCGAACGAGTCGGTGATAGCTGGGTTCTTAACGGAAGTAAGAAGTGGATTTCAAATGCCGGAGTATCAGAGTTCTATACAGTGATTGCACAAACTGATCCATCGCTAGGGTCAAAGGGAATTACCGCATTCGTTGTCGAGAAGAGCGATCCCGGTATTTCATTTGGTGCACCTGAGAAGAAGATGGGATTCCGAGGTTCTCCTACCCGCGAGGTCTACTTCGACAATGTAACTATTGGTGACGATCGCCGGATCTCTGAAATCGGTAAAGGTTTTGCACTCGCAATGGATACCCTTGATCACACTCGAATCACTATCGCGGCGCAAGCACTTGGACTTGCACAAGGCGCCTTTGATGCAGCTAAAAAGTATTCCCACGAACGTAAACAGTTCGGCAAAGAAATCTTTGATTTTCAAGGAATCCAATTTATGTTGGCCGATATGGCGATTGCTATCGAATCTGCTCGCCAACTTACCTACGCTGCAGCGGCAAAATCAGAGCGCAATGATGCAGATCTAAAATTCTATTCAGCCGCCTGTAAAACTCTTGCAACTGATGTAGCAATGAAGGTTACGACAGATGCGGTACAGATTCTTGGCGGGTATGGATACGTAAGTGATTATCCAGTTGAGCGCATGATGCGTGATGCTAAATTGACTCAGATTTATGAGGGCACTAATCAGATTCAGCGCATCGTTGTTGCGCGCAACCTGCCTTAATTACCAGCTATCGACTGCGATATCCCAGGGCTCGCGCGGAAGATCATGCTCCATCCGCTCGAAGTTGTAGACCACGCCATGTTTCCAAGCACGTAACAATGGAAGTGCACGGTCGTAAAAGCCGCCGCCTTGTCCTAAACGGTATCCATCGGGATCGATGGCGAGTGCTGGAACAAGAACGAGCTCTATTGAATCTAATTCCATAAAAACCTCACCGATAGGTTCGTGAAACTTTCCATTTGCTTGAAGTGTTGAAGGCTCACCATTCCATCGAACCCATTCAATAATCTCGCCATTTATTCTTGGCAGTAGAAGCGTCTTACCTGATTGAATAATTGCCGAATTGAGTGCAGTGGTGCTTGGTTCGGTTCCGTACGAGTAATAAGAGGCGATGACATTTGCGCGAGAAATTTCTGGAATTTCTAATAAATGTAAGAGGGTATGTTCTGTGTAACGCTCTTCACGTTGTGCACGCAGGCGACGGCGCAAACTCTCTTTCATATCTGCGCGACTAGTAGCCATTGAAATCCCCTATAAATTCACCTTCAACAAGTAAGGTTACTGTCTATGTCCGATCGTGTGCGTGTTGATGAGGTTTTAGCCTCATTATTAAATCTCTGCCGCCCGCTCGAACCATTTGATATGCCACTTCTTGATGCTCACGGAGCTACTCTCGCCGAAGATATTTATGCTGGCGAACGCCTCGTGATGAAATCAGGAAGTCGAATTCGCTCAACCCAAATCGGACTTGCCGCATCGATTGGCTTAGATCATCTTCCAACGAGACCACATCCTCGCGTTGTAGTTATCTCCGCCGGGCCAGATTTGGTCGAACCAGGTATCGATCTCGTCGGCGATGAAGAGTACGAAACTAATTCATGGCTACTTACGACCGCGGTCCGCGAGACTGGTGCAGTTGCTTATCGGGTTCATTCAATTCCAGAAAATGAGGATCAGCTCAAAGATGCTATTGAAGATCAATTAGTTCGAGCTGATTTGATCATCATTAGCGGCGAACGTCATGACGATTCGTTCGATCTCATTACCCGCACCTTGCGCCAATTGGGCGAAATCACTGATGTTCAAGTGGCAATTGATTCAAGTGGCCATCACAACTATGGCCAGATCGGCCCAGACAAGGTGCCGGTAGTGACTCTCCCCGGAGATCCCATCGCCGCCTATATATCTTTTGAATTACTTGTACGTCCGATGATTAGAACAATGTTAGGTGCAGCAACGATTCACCGCCCATCGGTAAAAGCGCGTCTTGAAAAAGGTCTGACTTCCACCTCGGGCGTTCGCTCCTATGTACGAGCAATCTTGAGCGAGGATGGAAAATCTGTCGTTCCGCTTGGCTCGCAAGATGAGCAAGCAACCTTGTCCGATGCAAATGCATTCATTGCGGTACCTGAGGGCGAAGGTGAAGTTGCCGCGGGCAGTGAAGTCACTGTTGTTGTTCTTGAGCGCCGATATATTTAAAAATTATGTGGCCAATTACTCTCCAAGGTGAATTAATTGAGCTTCGCTCTCCACGTTTAAGCGATCGTGCACAATGGAATCGAGTTCGCGCCGAGAATAAAGAGTGGCTTTCGCCATGGGAGGCAACACTTCCGCGCGCACCAGAGGGCGCACCTTCTAGCGAATTCCTCAGCAAACGTCCATCTTTCTACGCGATGGTCCGTGCACTCCATCGAGAAGCGCGTGCCGGCCGTTCATATTCCTTGATGATGTGGCAAGGCAATAATCTCATCGGGCAAATCACGATGGGCGGAGTTATCTATGGCGCACTTCGCGGCGCACATATTGGATATTGGATTGACCGTAATTATGCGGGGCGCGGGCTGACTACTGATGCTGTGAAAACATTGACTCAATATGCCTTTGAGGTCCTTGGGCTCCATCGGATTGAAATCAATATCCGCCCCGAAAATGCTTCATCCATCAGGGTTGCCGAGAAAGCTGGATATCGTTTTGAGGGCGACCGCTCGGATTTTCTCCATATTGCAGGGGGATGGCGCGACCATAAATGCTTTGTGAAAGTTAATGATTTAGTGCTGTAAACCCCTCGGAAATCCCAAAAGTTACGGTGCTCTCCAACTAATCTTGGCTCACCATGGCGTCGGGAATTATTTATCTAGCAATAGTGGGCATGTGGGCCGCCTACTTTTTGCCACGCTGGTTACATAACAAGAATGAATTTTCCGGAAAGCATGTCGAAAGCTATAAGACAGCGCTTCGTGCCGTTGCTGGAAATACTCCGGGTGCAAAAATCGGAAGTGGCGTTATCTACACCGATGTCGATCGCGTGGCTCGAGTAGCGCAAACTTTATTGCGCCGCAGAATTATTTTTTCAATTATCACAATCACACTGATTACTACCTTGGTAGGAGTTCTCATGCAAACTCTCGCACTCGCTTCGATTTTGCTTCCAATAACAGGTTTGATTATCTATATCGCCAGTGTGAGACGTCATTCAAATGCTGAGGCGATTCAACACCGTCGGATGGAACAGATTCACCGCCGAACAGAAGGTGTTTCTCATACAAATCTCTCTGATGTTATAGCTCCAAAAGTTTCTACAGAGCATTGGGTTCCATTTGCAGAACGTGAACTTACCGGCGTGACACTGCTTCCAAAAGGAACCGCTGCCGCTCGTGCCGAGTGGCACCCTAACGAAGTTCCGCTTCCTACCTATGTCAATGCAGCAAAGGCGATTCAGCCTAAGCGAATCATCGATCTCACAGAGCCAGGTAAGTGGAGCGATGAGCAAGAGGCGCTTGAGCGTGCAGCGCTTGCTGCAGCCGCACCTTCACGAGATGAAATCTTTGATCAGCAATTAGCTGATGAAGCGGTAGAACGAGTGCGGAACAACCGCGCGGCAAATCAGTAATCGCTGAATTAAATCCAACTCTCAAACCACATATGCGCATGCCATGCGTCATAAGTGGTTACTTGCCCAATGTAGAGCGGTAAGAAGTAGATGAAATTGAGGGCAATAACAATAAAAAGTCCAAGAATTCCTAGCTCTCCAAGGATAAATGCGCGATCACTCTTGCGACGCTGAGTGGTGAGAAAGATGCGCGCACAATAGACGAGAGCAAGAATGATAAAAGGCTCGAAAATGATTGAGTAGAAAGAGAAGACCGTTCTTTTTTGAAAGAAGAACCACGGTAAATATCCGGCAGTGATACCGGCGACGATAATAGTTACGGCGGGATCAAAGTTTCTCTGAACTAATGAGCGAATCCAGAAACCAATGACAACTGCAACTGCAATTGTGCCGAGCCACCATAAGAACGGTGTTCCAAGTGCCAAAACTTCCTGTGAACATGTAGCAGCGCCACAACTCTTTGGAGTTTCATAATAGAAACTTGTCGGTCTTCCAAGAATCATCCATGACCAAGGATTTGCCTGATAGTTATGTTTTTCAGTGAGTGAAGTGTGGAAGTTCAACATCTGTTGGTGATAGTAGATAAATGATTTCACGACACTTGATGAGTAGTGGCGATCCCAACCGCGATCCGATACAAACCAGCCCCACCAGGAAGTAATGTAAATGGCGATTGGCAGAATTCCGAAAGCACCAATACGTGAAAGTGAAGGGCGGATTAAGTCGCGACCTGTGTGATGGGTAAATGCACGATAGAGCGCAATACAGCCAAATAGAAGAATGAAATAAATTGCGCTCCACTTGGTGGCTAGCGCCAGACCTAAAAAGAGCCCGGTCCACCAATACTTCTTCACTACAAAGAAATAAGTGGCAACCAGGATGAAGAAGGCTAAGAAATTATCTAATAGCGCAGTTCGCGAATGGACAAGTGCCAAGCCGTCCACAGCCATCAAGGCGCTAGCAAGCGCAGTTAATAGAGGTGAGTAAAAGAGTCGATGTGCAATTAAGGCAACGATGAGAATCATCAGAGAGCCAACAAGAGCGGTTGCAAATCGCCATCCCAGAGGATTGTCCCCAAAGAGTTTGATTCCTAATCCAATCATCCACTTACCGATTGGTGGATGAACAACAAACTCTGGTTTAGATCCGCTGACTTCTACTCCGTACTTCAACAAGTCGCGTGCACCATCAACGTAATAAACCTCATCAAAGATCATCGTCTTAATTGATGCGATATTAAAAAGTCGTAGAGCAAATGAGGCTAACGCGATGAGCAGGGGAGCGATAGCAGCGATCATGTGTATAAGAATATGGGAAGATACTCATATGGCACTCACCCTCGCAGCGACTCCGCTCGGAAACCCGCTCGATGCGAGCCCGCGTCTCAAAGCAGCAATCGAGAATGCAGAGATTATTGCGGCAGAAGATTCACGACGATTTCACCGCTTGGCATCAGATATTCAAGCAACTTTCACAGCGAAGATTCTCTCTTTCTTTGAAGGTAATGAAACTGATAGGACCCAAGAGCTTTTAGAAGCTCTTCGTAATGGCAAGCGCGTGCTAGTTGTATCTGACGCCGGCATGCCAACAATTAGTGATCCTGGTTTTCGTTTGATGCGCGATGCAATTGCTGAAAATATTGAAGTGCACGTTATTCCAGGTCCAAGCGCTCCAACGATGGCTATTGCATTGAGTGGACTTCCGACCGACCGATTTACATTTGAAGGATTTGCGCCTCGCACATCAGGTGCACGAGTAGCTTTCTTTGAAAGACTTCGATTTGAAGAACGCACGATTGTTCTCTTTGAGGCGCCACATCGTTTGCTTGAATCGCTTCAGGATGCGCGCTCGATATTAGGTCCAGAACGTTTAGGTGCTATCTGTCGTGAGATGACAAAGACCTATGAGGAAACTATCCGCGGAACTCTTGATCAATTAATTGCATGGGCAGAGGGCAATGAAGTTCTGGGCGAAATCACACTCGTCTTTGGTGGCGTTGAAGTTGGTGCCCATGAGAAAACCAGCAGCGAAATGGTGGCCAAAGTCCGTGAATATGAAAGTGCCGGCATGGATCGCAAAGAGGCGATTTCAACTGTGGCAAAAGAGCTCGATTTACCGAAGAAGCTCGTCTACGCCGCGGTCGTTGAGAGTAATAAAGCCAATTAGAATCTCCCAATGAAGTCTTTCTACCTGACGACTCCGATTTACTACGTCAACGATGCTCCTCATATTGGGCATGCCTACACAACCGTGGCGGGAGATGTACTTACTCGTTGGCATCGTCAACGAGGAGAAGCGGTTTGGTTCCTTACTGGAACAGACGAGCACGGTCAGAAAGTGATGCGCACTGCAGAACAGAACAACGTTGCACCGCAAGCGTGGGCAGATAAGTTAGTTGAAGAGGCGTGGAAGCCAAATTGGCGAGCCCTCAATATTGCAAATGATGATTTTATTCGTACCACTGAACCTCGCCATATGGATCGAGTGCAGAAGTTTTTAACTTCATTGAAGGATAAGGGCTACATCTATCAAGGTGATTTCGAAGGTCCTTACTGTGTTGGTTGTGAAGAATTTAAATTACCGGGTGATTTACTAGAGGGAAATCTCTGCCCAATCCATAGCAAGCCGGTCGAAAATGTTAAAGAGACAAATTGGTTCTTTAAACTTTCAGAATTTACTGATCGACTACTGGATCACTACAAGAAAAATCCAGATGCCTGTCAGCCAGAGTCTGCCCGAAATGAAGTTGTTGCCTTTCTCGAAGGCGGAGTTCGAGATCTTTCAATTTCGCGTTCAACATTTGATTGGGGCGTCCCAGTTCCGTGGGATACAGATCAGGTTGTCTACGTTTGGTTTGATGCACTTCTTAATTACGCAACTGCAGTCGGTTTAACTGATGCGCCAGATTCTGAAGGTGGGAAGAAATTTGCGCAGACCTGGCCTGCTGATGTTCACCTGGTAGGTAAGGACATCCTTCGATTCCATGCAGTTATTTGGCCGGCAATGTTGATGGCAGCAGACCTTGAGGTACCCAAGAAAGTCTTCGCCCATGGTTGGTTACTTGTTGGTGGCGAGAAGATGTCAAAGTCAAAACTGACTGGAATCGCACCAGCAGATATCACCGACCACTTTGGAGTCGATGCATTCCGCTATTACTTCTTACGAGCGATTCCATTTGGCAGCGACGGATCGTTCTCTTGGGAAGATATGAGCGCGCGTTATACATCTGAGCTCGCCAATGACTTTGGAAATCTCGCTTCACGACTTGCAGCGATGGTTGAAAAGTATTGTGGCGGAGTGCTTCCAGCGGTTGCAGAAGATACAGAGTTATCGGCTTCACTCAAAGAGACAGTGGCTAAAGCTGATGTAGCGATGCAGAACCTTGATTTCCAAGGTGGCATTAATGCGATTATGGATTTCTGCAAGCAGGTCAATGGCTTTGTTACTGTTAAAGAGCCATGGATTCTTGCGAAAGATCCCGCTAATCAATTGATATTAGAAGATGTTCTCTATAACACCGCCGAATCTCTCCGCGCTCTCGCAATCTTGTTACATCCAGTAATGCCTGCGACGACTGAAATTCTCTGGGAATCACTTGGTGCAAAATCAACGCTTGGTGAAATTGGCGCGCAGAAGATTGAGTCAGTGGCTAAGTGGGGGCAACTTCCACCGGGTGCAACTGTGACTAAAACTCCTGTTTTATTTCCACGCCTTGAGGTGAAGGAATAATTCTTCATGGCTGATCGCCACAACCGCGATATCGATCGAGAGTTCGCACCGCTACCCGATCCGCTACCGATTGCGGTTGCAGATGCACACGCCCATATCGAAATAGTTACAAATGACAGTCCAGATTCTGATGCAGTTCGTAAAGTCTTAGATGATGCTAAATCTGTTGGCGTAGATCGAATCGTGCAGGTCGGTTATTCAGCAGAACAATCTCAATGGTGTGCCGCACTTGCAGATTTATATCCAGGTCGGGTCCTTGCCGCAGTTGCACTTCATCCCAATGAAGCGCCCGTCGTTGATGATCTTGAATCAGATTTAGCTGTGATTGAACTCTTAGCGCACATGCCTCGAGTGCGAGCAATTGGTGAAACCGGTCTCGACTATTTCCGCACACCACCTGAACTGCGTGGAATCCAACAAGAGTCATTTAAATGGCATATCGAACTCGCTAAGAAAACCAATAAAGCGCTCGTGATTCATGATCGTGATTCACATGATGATGTTCTGTCGGTATTGCTTGAAGTAGGAGCCCCTGAGAAGACTGTCTTTCACTGTTTCTCTGGTGATGTTGAGATGGCTAAGACCTGTATCGAACGTGGATATATCCTCTCGTTTGCTGGCACGATGACATTTAAGAACGCGCCAGCTTTACGCGAGGCGGTCAAACTCGTCCCACATGGCCAATTGCTCGTTGAGACTGATTCGCCATTTTTAGCGCCAACACCTCATCGCGGAATGCAGAACACTCCAGCGATGATTCCAACGATTGTTCGAGCGATGGCTGCCGAGCGAAATGAAGATTTAGCTCAACTGTGTGATGCGCTTTCAAAGAATACTGAGCGCGTCTTCGGATCATTTGCATGAGCCTCCTCGGTGCCGCAGAAATTCGTGAGCTTGCGGAAGCTCTCGATCTCAAACCTTCAAAGTCGCTTGGTCAAAATTTTGTGCATGATGGAAATACCTGTCTGAAGATTGTTCGAACTGCCGGTGTACGCCCAGATGATGTGGCGCTTGAAATTGGTCCAGGGCTAGGCTCGCTCACTTTGGCGATGATGCAAGAGGCAAGAGCTGTCGTTGTTGTCGAGATTGATAAGCGACTCGCGGATCAACTACCGATTACTGCTGCCAAACATTGTGATGATCCAAGCAAACTGACGGTTATTAATAAAGATGCCCTTCAGATTGAATCGCTACCGATTGATCCAACAGTTCTGATCGCAAACCTTCCTTACAATGTATCGGTACCAGTCTTTCTACATATGTTGGAGAAGTTTCCAACTCTTCGCACCGGAGTTGTGATGGTGCAAGCAGAGGTAGCTGATCGTCTCGCCGCACACCCATCGACAAAAGAGTATGGAGTGCCAAGTGTGAAGGCGGCATGGTGGGCAGATGTCACCGGAGCCGGAGTGGTCTCGCGACAAATTTTCTGGCCGGTACCTAATGTGGAGTCAAAACTCGTTGCATTTACTAGACGAGCAACTCCCGGTGATGAAGCGCTTCGGCGCCGTACCTTTTCTATTATCGATCTCGCATTTGCACAACGCCGCAAAATGTTGCGGTCGGCGCTTTCATCTCGTTACGGAGGTTCGGCGGCGGCGGAAGAGGTACTCAACAAAGCAGGTATTGATGCCACATTACGTGGAGAAGCGCTCGATATCAGCGCCTTTGTCGCTATCGCTCAATATGAATCAACACTGAACGAGTTAGAGATAGGCTCTTAAGGTGGCGCTAAATTCAGTAACTGTGCGAGTTCCAGCGAAGGTGAACCTGCAATTATCTGTGGGTCCTCGCGAATCAAATGGTTACCACAATCTTGTATCTGTCTTTCAGGCCGTATCAATCTTTGATGATGTCACCATTACAAAATCTCATGCAGGTAGTGGAGTCACAATTGCAATCACAGGCGATCAGACCCACGGCGTACCTGAAGATGGAAGTAATTTGGCGGTCAAAGCGGCCCATCTAATTGGCGAGAAATTTGATATCGATACCGATGTTCACATCGAGGTAAAGAAATCAATTCCAGTTGCGGGTGGGATGGCTGGCGGTTCTGCAGATGCCGCCGCAACTCTGGTGGCGATGGATGCGCTCTTTAAGTTGGAGGCAACTCGAGAAGAGTTGCTAGAACTTGGTAGCCAACTCGGTAGCGATGTCCCATTTATGATCGCTGGCGGAACCGCTGTTGGAACCGGTCGTGGAGATCAACTTACGGCAGCACTTTCGCGCGGCACATACCACTGGGTCTTTGCGTTATCGTCAGTTGGGTTATCGACCCCTGCTGTTTATTCAGAGTGCGATCGGATGCGCGCAGAACTCGAAGTAGCAGACCCAAAGGTAAGCGATACATTGATGCAGGCGCTGCTATCGGGAGATCCCGAACTTGTAGGTAAATCACTCTCTAACGATCTACAAAATCCTGCATGCTCATTGCGCCCGGCGCTGACCCTCGTTCTTGAAGTTGGTCGTGAATACGGTGCGCTCGGTGCAATCGTTTCTGGCTCAGGTCCGACCGTTGCATTTCTAGTTGCAGATGAAGAGGCCGGCCTTGATTTGGCGGTAGCACTTACAGCAAGTGGAGTAGTGGGAAGCGTTGCGCGAGCAACCGGCCCGGTGCATGGCGCACGTGTAATTTAATCGTCTGTAGAAATATCAAAATTTGCAGCAAGGCGGCTCAGTAAATCTGCGAGTGCAGCTTGTTCTGACTTATTTAAATCTGTAAGAAATGTGCGTTCATTTTTAATCAATTGATCAAGTGCGGCGTCAACCTTCTTCATTCCAAGCGGTGTTAAAGAGACAAGAGAACCGCGCCCATCGCTGGGATCGGGTTGGCGAGTTATAAATTTCAGTTCTTCAAGGCGATCGAGTCGATTTGTCATCGTGCCACTAGAGACCATTGTTTCCTGCATCAACTGACTTGGAGAGAGTGTGTGTGGCGTACCGGCGCGACGTAGCGCTGCAAGAACATCGAAGCCCCAGGTATCAAGCTCTGCAAATGCATCTCTACGAGCCAAATCAAGGTGGCGAGAAATACGAGTTATTCGACTGAGGATTGAAAGGGGAGAGAGATCAACATTTGGTCGCTCTCGCTTCCATGCTGCGATAAGTCGGTCAACCTCATCGCGATGTTCTTGACTGTTCTCCATGCGGGCAAGGCTAGTGGTTGCAGGCTCGTCAGTTTGGAAAGTCAGGCGGTGATAAGGGAGAATATAGGTTCCGCCATTGTGTAGTGGCTAGCACATGGGCCTTTGAAGCCCAGGGTCCAGGATCGATACCTGGTGGCGGAGCAAAGCATTGCCCGCCAATCGAAGTGGCGGAGCCACTTAAAGGTAGACTCAGCACATGAGCCTTGAAACCGTTGTCATTCTTGCGGCGGGCGAAGGCACGCGAATGAAATCTCAGACGCCGAAGGTTCTCCACGAAATCTCAGGTCGCTCACTTCTTGGCCACGTTCTCGCAGCCTGTGAAACTCTTGCGCCGAAGCAGGTACGAGTTGTTGTTGGTTCAGGTCGCGAAAAAGTTGAGGCGCATCTTTCGGAGATTGCTCCGCAGGTAACTACCGTCTTTCAGGAACATCGCGGTGGCACCGGACATGCAGCGCAATTGGCGCTCGCTGACTTAAAACCACAAGGCACCATTTTGATTTTGGCCGGCGATACTCCAATGCTTACGGGTGAGTCTTTGAGTCAATTGCTCGATGGCCATCATGCAGGTGGATTTACTGCATCTGTACTTACCGCGGAGCATCCCGATCCAACCGGATATGGTCGAATAATTCGTGGCGATGACGAATCTCTCCTTCGTATTGTGGAAGAGAAAGATGCCGACGAATTCGAAAAAAATATTGAAGAGATTAACTCGGGCGTCTATGCATTTGATGCAGTAAAGCTCGCTGGTGCAATCGGAAAGCTCCGCAACGACAATGCTCAAGGCGAGCTCTACCTCACCGATGTAATTGAAATCCTTCGCAATGAAGGTGGAAAGATTGCCGCTGTCTGCATCGAAGATTTCACTGAGACCCTCGGCGTTAATGACCGCGTTCAACTAGCAGAGGCAGAAGCCTTGCTGCGAGACCGTACGAATGAGAAGCTCATGCGGAGCGGAGTAACGATTGTCGATCCAACAACTACCTGGGTGGGCGTTGAGGTCACTATTGCTCAAGATGTCACTCTCTTGCCGGGTACGGTGATTGGTGGAAAATCAACAATTGCAAGTGGCGCGGTTATTGGTCCACGTACATATCTAGTTGATTGCACAGTTGCAAGTGGCGCTGAAATAAAAGAATCTCATGCAACTTCTGCAATTATTGGCGAGAATGCAAGCGTTGGTCCATTTACATATTTACGTCCGGGCACAAAGCTTTCAGCGAATACCCGTGCGGGTGCTTTTGTTGAGATGAAGAATGCAACTGTGGGCGAAGGCTCCAAAGTTCCGCATCTTTCCTACGTCGGTGATGCAACAATCGGTGAAGGCTCAAATATTGGCGCCGCAACAATTTTTGTTAACTATGACGGCGTTGAAAAGCATCACACGACTGTCGGAGATCACGTTCGCATCGGAAGTGACAGCATGCTTGTTGCCCCCGTCACTATCGGAGATGGTGCATATACAGCAGCAGGTTCAGTCATTACTGAGGATGTTCCAGCCGGCGCTATTGGTGTGGGTCGTGCAAAGCAGCGAAATGTATTAGGTTGGGTCATGCGCAAGCGCCCCGGCACCAAGTCAGCTGAAGCAGCAGCTTCAGCTCCAAGCACCGACCAGGAAGGCTGACACTCATGAGTGAAATCCGTTTATCCTCAGAGAAAAAACTTCGTCTCTTTTCAGGTCGCGGATTTCCAGAGTTATCTCAAGCTGTTGCTTCCGAACTTGGCATTCCACTCACACCAACTTCTGCATATGACTTTGCAAATGGTGAAATATTTGTTCGCTTTGAAGAATCTGTTCGTGGTTGCGATGCATTTGTAATCCAATCACACGCTAATCCAATTAATAAGCAGATCATGGAACAGCTGATCATGGTTGATGCACTCAAGCGCGCATCAGCGAAGCGAATTACCGTCGTGACACCTTTCTACGGTTATGCACGTCAGGATAAGAAGAGCCGCGGTCGCGAACCAATCACCGCGCGATTGATGGCAGATCTCTTCAAGACCGCTGGTGCAGACCGCCTCATGGTTGTCGATCTCCACACATCACAGATTCAAGGATTCTTTGATGGTCCAGTGGATCATCTCTTTGCACTTCCCATGCTCGCCGATTATGTCGGCAGCAAGGTCGATCGAAATAGTTTGACGATTGTCTCGCCAGATTCAGGTCGCGTTCGCGTTGCTGAGCGTTGGTCAGAGCTGCTTGGTGGTTGCCCAATTGCATTTATCCATAAGACTCGCGATCCACTTGTTCCCAACGAAGCGGTGGTCGGCAAAGTTGTCGGTGAAGTCGAAGGACGAACATGTGTTGTCATCGATGACATGATCGATACAGCCGGAACAATCACCAAAGCAGTGGATGCGCTCTTCGAAGCTGGCGCAAGTGATGTCATAGTCGCTGCAACCCACGCGGTCTTCTCTGGTCCAGCGGTCGAGCGCCTCAAGAATTCGCGTGCAGTAGAAGTTGTTGTTACAGACTCACTTCCACTTACCGATGAACAAAAGTTCGATAAGTTAACGGTTATTTCAATTGCACCGCTTCTAGCGCGTGCGATTCGGGAAGTCTTCGAAGATGGTTCAGTTACCAGCCTCTTCGATGGCCATAGCTAAGCGGTAAATTGCACCGATTTGGTGAATCTGCGCCGACCCACTTAAACTTCAACCATTCTGGCGAGGGTTTCTCCTTAAAGTTTATAAAGGAAACCGTTATCGACGGCAAGGTATCTAACTCCTAGTCAGAGCACATCGTCTTCGGTTCATAGCCAAAGGCTTTGAACTACTAACTAGGAGTTTTTTTATGGCAGAAGTATCAATCAACGGCACATCACGTACCGAATTCGGTAAGGGTGCATCACGTCGCGCACGTCGCGATGGTCAGGTTCCAGCTGTGATCTATGGTCACGGTGCGCAGCCAGTACACATCACACTTCCAGCTCGCGAGCTTGGTAATGCACTCAAGGAGTCAAACGTTCTTCTTAACATCACATTCGATGGTAAGACAGAGCTCACACTTCCAAAGTCAGTTGTAAAGAACCCACTCAAGCAGAACCTCGAGCATATCGACCTCGTGCTTGTTCGTCGTGGCGAGAAAGTAACTGTTCATGTTCCTATCCACACTGAAGGAAAGCATGATCCAGATGGAATCCTTGAGCACGTTCACAACACAATCGAAGTTGAGGCAGAAGCTACAAATATTCCTAAGTTCGTTGTGCTCGATATCGAAGGAATGGCAGCAGGAACATCAAAGGTTGCAGCTGATGTAACACTTCCAGCAGGTGTAACACTCGTTCTTGATCCAACAGCGACTGTTGTTCACCTTTCAGAGCGTCGCGCAGCATCAGCAGAAGAGACTGCAGCAGCAGCACCTGCAGATGCAGCAGCTCCAGCAGCACCTGCAGCTGAATAAATAAGAAGTAAAGAAATCTGACTCGTTATGACGTGGTTGGTAGTGGGGCTCGGTAATCCGGGCGATCAATACGCTGCCACCCGTCATAACGTTGGTCAGATGGTTATAGATGAATTAGCTAAGCGCCACAACGTTAAGTTTTCTACACATAAATCTCGAACATCAATTGCAGCTTTCAAATTAGGCTTTGGTGTCGATGCGCATTCGGTAATTCTTGCTAAATCTCTCGGTTATATGAATGAGACCGGCGGACCCATCAAGTCGCTTGCGCAGTTCTACTCAGTCGAACCAGCGAAGATTATTGTTCTTCACGATGAGTTGGATATTGATTTTGCAGCGATCCGAACAAAGCTCGGTGGTGGCGATAATGGCCATAATGGTCTGAAATCAATGACATCTGCCTTTGGTGGGCCTGATTATTTCCGAGTTCGACTCGGTATTGGCCGGCCCATGGGGCAACAAGATCCGGCAGATTTTGTCTTAAAACAATTTAGTCAGCCAGAGAAGAAAGAACTGCCATTGTTCTTAGATCGCGGTGCTGACGTTGTCGAGTTCTTAATTGAAAAAGGACTCGAGCTAACTCAATCTATATTTAACTCTTAGCCGCTGCAATTTAATCAAAGTGGAAGCGCTTAGATTAACCCGTGTTGCGAAGACCAGTGGCAACACCATTAATTGTTAGTAATAAAGCGCGCACCAGAGTTGGCTCTGCCTGATCCCCAGCCTTGCGAACTCGATTAAGGAGATTCACTTGCAGCGAGTGGAGCGGCGCTAGATACTGATCGCGAACCTCCAAAGTGCGAGCAAGCACTGGCTGATTGCCGAGCAACGCGCTCTTACCCGTGAGAGTTAAAATTTCGGCGACGGTGAGTGCGAACTCTTCCTCGATGGTTCCAAGGAAATGTTGAAGCTCTGCCGGAACAAGAGTCTCTACATATCGACGAGCGGTCTTGAGATCTGTCTTAACCAAGGTCATCTCTACATTGCTAATAAATGTTGAGAAGAAGTGCCATTCAGCGAGCATCTTCTTGAGTACATCTGACTTGCCCGCTTCACGCGCTGCTTTAAGTCCGCTGCCAACGCCAAACCATCCGGGAACAATCTGTCGCGATTGAGTCCAACCAAATACCCATGGAATCGCACGTAAAGAATCAAGGCCGCCTGATGCATCTGGACGGCGCGATGGACGTGATCCCAAGAAGAGATTTCCAAGTTGTTCTACTGGTGTTGATGCATAGAAATATGCAGGTAGGTCAGGGTGATCAATCAGATTTCGGTATCGCGCAAATGAATTATCTGAAACCAGGTTCATGCACTCGTTCCACTGCGCTAAATCTGCTGGACTTTGGCGAGGGCCGCGATTGAGAACAGTTGCTTCAAGTGATGCTGCAAGTGTGAGCTCAACATTTTCGCGAGCAAGTGCCGGCAGCGAGTACTTATCTGAGATGACCTCACCTTGCTCTGTCATCTTAATTTCGCCATCAACAGAACCCCAAGGAAGAGCCACAAGCGCTTCATATGTTGGACCACCACCACGACCGACAGATCCGCCGCGACCATGGAATAAGCGAAGTCTTACGCCGTACTTCATCGCCACATCGCGAAGGCTGCGCTGAGCGCGGTGAATCTCCCACTGACTTGTTGCGATACCGGCATCCTTATTTGAATCGGAATATCCCAACATGACTTCTTGAATATTTCCACGAAGTTCGACCAGTGATCGGTAAGTTGGATTTGAGAGAAGTTTTTCAAGAATCTCTCCAGCTGCACGTAGCTCTGCAACTGTTTCAAGAAGTGGAGCGAAGCCAACTTTTGCAATTTTCTTATCGAGATCAACCAAGCCAGCATATTTTCCGAGGAGAACTGCAGCAATGAGATCGTCAGCCCCCTTTGTCATTGAGACGATGTAAGTCTCGATAACCTCGGGACCAAAACGTTCAATCAAATCTGCAATCGCAACGAATGTATTAAGCGTCTTTGCATCATTGGCACCTAGTGAAGATGCGGTGCGCTTAACGCCATTTGCAAGTTCGCCGGTAAGAATCTCAAATTTCTCGTCATGAGATTTGGCGAGATAGTCATCACCGAAGAAGTTCTTTAATACATTGTGGTGAGCATCTGAGTGCTCACGAACATCGAGAGTGGCGTGTGTTAAACCAAAGGCAGCAACGCTTCGGATGGTGCGTTCGAGCAAGCCAGTTGCTATTAACTCTCCGCGGTGTTGGAAGAGCGAATCACGCATCAATGTAAGGTCCGCAAGAAGTTCTGCGGTATTTGCATAGTCACGCCCCGGAACATGTGGCCCACCCACTGCATGGCGATTTCGAGTAAATGCCAAACGGTGCACAATGGCAGTCGCCTTCAATCGGTATGGCTCTTGTGTATTAAGGCGTAAGAAACGTGGTTCGAACTCTGGGATGTGCTTTAAATCTTCTGCGACAGATGCGCTGAGTTCAGGAGTCGCACCTGCAATTCGGGTTGAAACTGAAAGCATCTGGCGAAGTCGATCCATCGCAGCGATTGTGGTTCTAATCGCATGGCCCACTTG
>CAJBMC010000082.1 GCA_903954055.1 uncultured Actinomycetes bacterium
AGTATAAATCGAAAATCAACCTTCCACTTGGAAGCTATGTGGCGATATGACTCCGCGTAACCAGCCGAGCAATCACGATGTATCGCTTTGGAGCGCTTCCGATATATATAAATGGATAGCAGGTCGATAAGGTGAGTTGTGCCGTGGTTGTGGGAACGATGACTGTTCGATCGTTCTTATCGACAATTCGAATTTTATCGACTCGATAAGTGAACTTTCCTGATTCTGTGGTGATGAGAATTGTGGCACCGATCTTTACTCTGCCTAGATGAGAGAAAACCGTATCGCGGTGTCCAGCGAGAACTGAGTTATCAGCCATACCTGGCATGACGCTTTGGATGAAGTGACCCACTCCTTTAGCCAGCTCTGAATTATCAGTTCCTTGAAAAATGTTGACTGACTTACCGACTGAGGGAATAGAAATCGTTCCAATAAATGAACCGGGCACAGGATCGGTGAGTGAGTTTATGTTCTGCATCCTGTGCTTCGTCCAAATTCTTTCCGCTGAAGGTAGAAGCGAACGCCCGGTCATTTGGTGTGACTGGTAGATATGAAACCCTGCAAACCCCATGATCGCAACCCCTGCCACCACCGAAGTGATAGAAAGGGTTGCAACTAAACGCCGGAAAACGCGTAGTTTCATGAGGTTGGCAGGAATCTGCTTACTTAACCAAAACCTTGCGGGTTTTGATTCCTATCGCACCCACAACAAGGAGCCCTGCTCCAATAAGGAGGAAGTTGTTCCATGGTGTAGATGTATTAGGGAGTTTTCCACCGGTTGTTGTCTTCGTAACTGGTGGGGGTGTTGTTGTAGCGGGATCTGGCGTTGCAACGGGCGTCGGCATGAAGCCAGAAGCTTTCATGTCGTAGTTAGTGCGAGTGACCGTAACGTTCTCACCTGGCGTGAGAACTATTGATCCTCCAGCTGTGATTGGTCCGCTCCATTCGCCGCGATAGCCGTTGGCAGCGATCTCAGAGAGGCTATAAGTACCCGCAGGCAATGTGTAGGTACGACCTACCCCGCCAATTCCAGTTTGTGGACCGCTGATATCAACTGCACCTTGCTTCACCAAGATGGAGAAGGCTGAGGCAAGAGATTTGCCACCGTGAGTGTTAACGACCAATTTAATGACGTTAAGAGTTGCTGGAAGTGGAGCAACTACGGTTGCAACGGGAACCACTGTTGCAGGGAGAATCACTGGTGTTGGCACATCAGGTATTGTCGATGTGTTTGGAGTGACTGGAGTGACTGGAGTTGAACAACTGTTATTGATAATTGTCGTTCCGCCTAACGTTACTGCACCAGTTACAGCAATGAGCTGGCCATTAACAATCGATGAAGCACCGGTACTGATAGATGCTTGTGCAATTACATGACCTGCCATAGTCGTACCAACGCCTAAGGTTGCAGAACTTCCCACCTGCCAAAAGACGTTGCAGGCTTGCGCGCCGTTAATAAGTGCTACTGAACTATTCACACCCGTGACCACTGTGCTTGCAGCACGGAAAATGAAGACGGCGTTGGAATTTCCCCCGCCATCCAGGGTGAGAATTCCATTATTCTCAAAAGTTCCGCCGGTGTAAGCACCAGCAAGGAGTGTGAGTCCGCCAAGTTGAACTCCTTGCGCAGTACCGCCATGGTTATCGGCAAGTGCCGAGCCAGCAGCCGTAAGTGCGTTCAGAGACGCTAAGCCCAGAACTTGCGAGCCTGAATAAGTAATGACACCAGTAGGTGC
>CAJBMC010000083.1 GCA_903954055.1 uncultured Actinomycetes bacterium
AGCAAGCGAGTACGACGCAATCGTTACATCGCAGCTGGGCTGGCAGTCGTATTGGGCATCACTGGTTGGTACATCTTGATTGGACCCGGATCTCGCGTGGTAGTTCCTTCAACTGTAGGTGCTACAGAGAGCGAAGTCAGCGCGGCACTTAAACCTTTGGGGCTTACATCGATTGTGATTGAGCGTCGCTACAGCGAAGAGATTGCAGTCGATCATGTCATTCAATCCCAACCTGCTGGTGGCGGGCGAATCGAGCAAGGTGGATCGGTAAAACTAATTCTCTCTAAAGGTCCAGAGAGATATGTCATTCCCGCCGTTAAGGGTCTCTCACCAGAAGCAGCACAAGCTGCAATTACTAAGTTTCCATTAAAACTTGGCACCACTATCGAAGTATTTGATTCGACGATTCCTAAAGGTTATGTAATCTCAGCAGATCCCGCAGCAGGCACCCAGGTTAAACGCGATGCAACGGTCACATTGACGGTTTCAAAAGGTATTGAACAAGTAGCACTCGCCTCTTATCTCGGAAAGAGCGGAGAGCAAGCGCTCAACGAACTCACCGATGCTGGATTTAAAGTGAATGCAACCTACGCATTTAGCGAGACCAAGTTAGCCGGAGAAGTTATATCTCAAACTCCTGCTGGCGGAGGCTCTGCTAATAAAGGTGGCGCTGTAACAATCGTCATTTCCAAGGGAACTGAATTTGCGTATATTCCAAATATTTTCTCGATTGAGGAAGCAAAGGCGGTAAAGGCCCTTCAGGATCTTGGCCTCAAAGTCACAGTAAAGAAGATTGGAAAGAAAACGGTAAAGCGGGTCACAAATATCGTGCCAAAGGTCGGCACGAAGGTAAAACGTGGAAGTTCGGTAACCATCACAGTAGGGTAGGCCGGTGCCTGCAACCAAGAATTCTCGCCCACGTATCGGTGCTCATACTCCAACTTCTGGAGGAATGGCTAAACGTTCAATTGCTTATGCTGAGATAACACAAGCTGAGGCGATTCAGGTATTTACCTCTAACCCACGTGGTTGGGCGATGCCAGAGACTAATCACGAGGCAGATGCGCTCTTCCGTGAAAAAGCGACCGCGCTCGATATCGAGGTCTATGTACATGCGCCGTTTCTCATCAACCTTGGCTCTCCCACTGAAGATACATATAAGAATTCACTCGCTTCTACCGCGTACTCATTGAAGCGTGGTCAGGAAATTGGAGCCCTTGGAGTTGTTGTTCATACCGGCTCTGCCGTTAAAGAAGAGTTTGTAGATAAAGCGTGGAAACAAATTAACAAGGGCATGATGCCGATTTTGGAGAAGCTCGGTGATGATGCACCGATGCTCTTACTAGAACCGACCGCCGGACAGGGCCAATCTCTCGTCAAGCGACTAGAAGATTTAGAAAAGTATTTGAAGGCTCTTGAATATCATCCCAAGGTTGGAATATGTCTCGACACCTGTCACGTATTCGCCGCTGGCCATGACATCGCGAAGAAAGGTGGGATGAAAGAGACGCTCGATCTACTCGTAGAAGTTGCCGGCATCGAACGAATCCAACTTATTCATGCCAATGACTCAATGGATGTCTGCGGAGCGCTCAAAGATCGCCACCAAAATATTGGTAAAGGTTTTATTGGCGAAGCTCCGTTCAAGGAACTTCTCAAGCATCCCGCTGTCGCCAACGCTCCCCTCATTCTTGAAACACCGGGAATGGAGCCAGAGCACGGAGAAGAGATTGCACTTCTCAAGAAGTTGCGCGGATGAGTAATTCCCACGCAAGTAAAATGAAGATTGCGCCGTGGGCGCTTTTGACTGTGGCAGCAGCATGGGGTTACGCCTTTGTTGTCATGAAAGACGCAATTGAAAAGCAGAGCGTCAATAGCTTCCTCTTCTCTCGCTTTGCCGTAGCGGTCCTCGCGATGCTGGCACTGAAACCTTCAGTAATCAAAAAAATTAATCGCGATATCTTACGGAAGGGATTCTTTGCAGGGCTCTTCCTGGGCTCGGGATATATTTTCCAAACACTAGGTTTGAAACTTACCGGTGCGGCAATCACTGGATTTATTACTGGTCTCTATGTTGTTGCTACTCCAGTGATAGCTGCAGTTTTTCTCCGACATAAGATCTCAAGATTCACCTGGTTATGCGTTCTGCTTGCTACCACTGGACTTGCACTCTTATCGCTCCATGGTTGGAGCGTTGGGTTTGGTGAATTTCTCGTACTCATGAGTGCAATCGGATTTGGAGCTCACATCATTGCATTGAGCCAATGGAGTAATGGTCTCGATAGTTATGCCTTCACCATAGTTCAGCTTGCCACCTGCGCACTACTCACCGGCGCTATCGCTTTAGGCCAAGGGTATGAAGCACCCGCTGATACAACCGGTTGGCTTGTCGTTTTTTACACTGCGATTATTTGTACTGCTATTGCCTTTGTGATTCAGACCTGGTCTCAAGCACACATGACTCCCACCAAGGTTGCGGTGATTTTGACAATGGAAGTTGTCTTTGCAGCAATCTTCGCACTGCTTTTCGGTGGAGAATCACTCACTTTCCAAGCGCTCATCGGCGGCATCTTTGTCGTGCTCGCTATGTTTGCAATCGTGATCAAAGGTGAAGAGAGCGTAGAATCCAATCATGGCAATTGATCTTCGGTCAGATACGGTGACCCAACCTTCCCAAGGAATGCGTGATGCCATTGCATCTGCAGCTGTCGGCGATGATGTCTATGGCGATGATCCGACAGTTAACTCACTTGAGGTACGAGTTGCCGAGATGTTTGGAATGGAGGCTGGACTCTTCTCCCCCACCGGCTCTCTCGCAAACCAACTCCTGATTCGAACATTGGTAAAGCCCGGCGAAGAACTTCTTACCGAAGAGCGGGCACACATCGTTCGCGCCGAACTCGGCGCCGGCGCCGTCTTTAGCGGAATCACCACCCGTACCTGGCACTCAGAACGCGGACTGCTCAATGCAGATGTACCCCTTGCACTTGCACATGAAAATGCCGGTCCTTACTTGGTCTCAACAACTGCAATTGCAGTTGAAAATACACATAACTTTGGTGGCGGAACGGTCCAGCCTATTTCCGAGATTGCTCGTTTGAGTTCTGCTGCGCGCGCTCGTGGCATCGCGATGCACCTAGACGGCGCACGCATCTGGAATGCTCACGTGGCATCCGGTGTAGCGCTCAATGAATTTGGAAAGCACTTTGACACCATCAGCGTCTGTCTCTCTAAGGGATTAGGTGCGCCGGTCGGTTCAATCTCTTTGGGAAGTAAGGCAGCAATCGCGGAGGCGCGAATTTGGCGTAAGCGATATGGCGGCGGAATGCGACAGATCGGTTTGCTAGCTGCAGCAGGACATTACGCTCTCGATAACAATATCAATCGCCTTGCTGAAGATCACGCACGAGCAAAGAAGATTGCTATCGCCCTCGCCGCCCATGATTCGTCGTTGATTGATCCGACAACGGTTGAGACAAATATCGTTGGTCTCGAACTATCTCAAGCTGGCATCACGGCATCTGATTTTGCAGCGCGTTGTAAAGAAAATGGCCTCTGGATAAGTGCGCTCGGCAAAACATATGCACGCCTTGTTACACACCTAGATTTTGATGATGCACAGTGCGAACAAGCTATTGCAATCATGCTCAAAATACTTAAGTAAAGGTAATTAGTTAAATCGCGTTCTCGTGTTCTAAAAGCCAGATTTTCTTCTTAACTCCCCAACCATAGGCACCGATTGCGCCACCTGTCTTAACGATCCGATGGCAGGGAATAATCACTGCAATTTTATTTTTTGCACATGCACTTCCCGCTGCGCGCACCGCTGCTGGACTTCCAGCTCGATGGGCGAGATCTGCATATGACTCGGTTTTGCCGGCCTTGATTGCGCGCATCGATGACCACGCACGTTGCGAGAAATCTCCACCAGGTTGCTTCACCTTGATGCAATTAATTGCCTTCAAGTCGCCATCAAAGTAATCCGCCAATTTATCGGTGACGTCCTTTACCTTCGCACTCTTTCCAATTTTCTCCTCTAATTCACGAGGAGACAGGGACGAGAGAAGATCTTGAAAGCCCGAGAGATTGAGAGCTAATACAGTCTCGCCGCGGGTTAAGAGGTAGAGCTTTCCAATCGGTGATGCGAAGGTTGATGAGAGGAGCTCAGACATGGCTAATCTGTGACTACTTAGCGATCGCGCAACATCTCAGCGACAAGAAATGCGAGCTCGAGTGATTGTGAGTGATTCAGGCGAGGATCGCAGGCTGTCTCATAACGAGATTCGAGATCCTTCTCTGAAATCTGCTCTCCTCCACCAAGACATTCAGTGACATCATCGCCAGTGAGTTCGATATGGATTCCACCTGGATGGGTGCCGAGTTTCTTATGCACTTCAAAGAAACCGCGAACCTCATCAAGCACATCCTCGAATTGACGAGTCTTGTATCCATTTGAAGTTTCAAAGGTATTGCCGTGCATCGGATCGCAGACCCAGAGAACTTGAGCGCCACTCTTTGTGACTCCTTCAACGAGCGCTGGCAAGATTTCGCGAATCTTTGAAGCACCCATGCGGGTAATAAAGGTTAAGCGGCCTGGTTCGCGATTGGGATCGAGCTTTTCAATCAGCGCGAGTGCATCTTCGACAGTTGTCTTAGGACCAAGCTTTACACCAATTGGGTTTCGAACCTTCGAAGCGAAATCAATATGCGCACCATCCATCTGGCGCGTACGTTCACCAATCCAGATAAAGTGGCCAGAGACGTCATATGGAAGTTCGGTACGTGAATCAATTCGTGTCAGAGCTTTCTCATACTCAATGATGAGTGCTTCGTGACTTGCATAGAAATCCACTGCCTTGAATTCATTGGGATCTACTCCGGCTGATTCCATAAAAGATAGCGCGCGGCCAATTTCATTTGCTACCTGCTCATACTTCTCGCCGAATGTAGAATCTTTGATGAATCCCTTATTCCATTCGTGCACTCGGCGAAGATCAGCAAATCCACCTTGAGTAAATGCTCGAACCAGGTTGAGCGTTGCAGCTGAAGTGTTATAGACCTTGACCAAACGCTGTGGGTCTGGAGTTCGAGACTCTTCTGTGAAATCAAGTCCATTTACCGCATCTCCGCGGTATGCCGGAAGCGTGACGCCATTACGAGTCTCGGTGTCATTGGAACGAGGCTTGGCAAACTGTCCCGCCATGCGGCCGACTTTGATGACGGGAAGTGATGATTGGTACTGCAACACTGCTGCCATCTGCAGAATTGTTTTAATTCGGTTGCGAATTGAATCTGCAGTTGCAGAACCAAATGTCTCTGCACAATCTCCACCTTGTAGCCAGAATGCACGACCTGCCGCTGCATCTGCGATACGTTCTTTCAGCTCATCACATTCGCCGGCGAAGACTAGCGGTGGCAGAGTTTTAAGTTCTGCCACTGCCTTAGCTAAAGGTGCACCTGTTGAACCGCCTGGCCAATTCGGCTGTTGCGCGGCGACGCACTTCTCGTCGAAGAGCGAATCAAGTGTTGTCATGTCGTTAGCCTAAAGTCTCGTAGGGAAGGGATGCGGGGTAATTACCAAAGCGCGCTCTTGGCTTAGCCGAAGAACGAGTAAACCTCTTCGTAGCGAGAGATCGGTACTGTCTTGAGGACATCAGTTGCCGATGCCAATGGAACGTGAACAATATTTGTTCCATGGAGGGCCATCATGGTTCCCCAGTCGCCTTGGTGAGCTGCTGTAATCGCTTCAAGACCGAAACGTGATGAGAGAACGCGGTCGAAAGCCGTTGGAGTTCCACCACGCTGGATATGGCCCAAGACGGTGCAACGAGTTTCATAACCAGTCTTCGCCTCAATCTCCTTGGCAAGCCAATCGCCAATTCCGGAGAGCTTGACGTGACCAAATGCATCGAGCTCTTGATCCTTCACAATCATGTCGCCATCTTGAGGAATTGCGCCCTCTGCAATAACGATGATTGGTGCGGTGCCAGTTGCAAAGCGTGACTTTACATATTCGCAGACCTTATCGACTGAGAATTTAACTTCAGGAATCAAGATACATGCAGCATCACCAGCGATTCCTGAGTGAAGTGCAATCCATCCTGCATGGCGACCCATAACTTCAACGATTAGCGGGCGGTGATGAGACTCTGCAGTTGTATGCAGACGATCAATCGCCTCCATCGCAATGTTTACTGAAGTATCAAATCCAAATGTGAAGTCTGTGTTATTGAGATCATTATCAATTGTCTTTGGAACGCCGATAACCTTGACGCCAAGTGCGTGAAGTTTTGTAGCGACACCTAGCGTGTCTTCGCCACCGATTGCGATAAGTGCATCGACGCCATGAGCTTCGAGATTGGCCTTGATGCGTTCGACGCCACCATCAATTTTAAATGGGTTGGTACGTGATGATCCAAGAATCGTTCCACCCTTTGTGAGGATCGGCTTTACAGTTGCAAGATCCAAAGGCATGGTCAGGCCTTCAAGTGGGCCTTTCCAGCCATCACGGAAACCTACGAATTCGTAGCCGTATTCCTTGATTCCCTTTGTTACAACTCCACGGATAACACCGTTAAGTCCTGGACAATCGCCACCACCTGTAAGAACACCAAAACGCATGAAAGACTCCAAAAGTTAAATGGATGAGGCTAAAAAATTAAGCCATATGTCAACGTTGACCTGGCGCAAGTCTACAGGTCGCGTGATTTACTGTGAACATGACCCTCGCCCCAGAAATCAAAGCTTTCTTAGAGAAGCAGGCAGCAGCAGGAGCGCCAGCGGTATGGGAGGCACCGCTAGCTGTTATTCGCGCAAATACGCAAGGGCGCATGGCGACATCAGGCCCGGTCGAACCAGTATTTGAGATTATCAATCGCTTTATTCCAGGACCGACATCTGATCTCCCAATTCGCATATATCGCCCCACCGGTAATCCTTCAGCGCCGGCGATAGTTCACTTCCATGGCGGCGGTTTTGTTCTCAACTATTTAGATATGTACGACGCATCAATGGCACGACTTGCCAATCAATCAGGATTCACAATTATTGGTGTTCATTATCAAAAAGCGCCCGAGCATCCATTTCCGATTCCATTTGATGACTGTTATGCAACCTTGCTCTGGGTTCGCGCTCATGGTGAAGAACTCAATATTGATATCAACAACATCGGTGTTGCCGGTGATAGCGCCGGTGGAACTCTTGCCAGCGCAGTTGCCCTCAAAGCGCGCGATAATGAAATTCCGATTCGATTTCAACTTTTAATTTATCCTTGTAACGGTCGAAAATTCACCACCGACTCATATGAAAATTTAGCAACGGGTTACGGGCTTACAACGCAAGCTATGAAGTGGTTCTGGGAGCAATATCTTCAAGGAACTTCACACGATACAAACCCTTACGCGGTACCGATGACAGCTAAAAAATTTGCGGGCGTTGCACCGGCCATCGTTCTTACCGCGCAATATGACCCACTCTTGAGCGATGGCGAAGAGTATGCAGCCCTGCTTCACAGAGATGGGGTCCCGATTCTATATCGTCAATATGACGGGATGATCCACGGCTTCTTCACCAACATGGCAGTAACGCCAACGGCGCGAGAAGCTATCGATTTTGTGGCAGAGGAACTAAGGAAATTGGTCGGTTAAGGGGTAACGCGTATTCCCTTACCGACAACGACAATTCCAGAATCAGTCACGGTAAACCGCTGACGATCACGCTCGAGATCCACGCCAATTTGAGCACCTGCCTCAACGACGACACCTTTATCGATAATCGCATTTCGAATAACAGCGCGGTCTCCGATTTTCACGCTCGGCATTAAAACTGAACTATCAACAAAAGCACCAGTTGCGACATGAACATCATACGAGGCCACGGTGCGACTGACATGGCCACCAGAGATAATCGAACCCGCACCAACTATTGAATCTTGTGCGATTCCATTCTCGGAGAATTTAGCAGGTGGGAGTGATGGTGGATTGGTAAGCAAAGGCCACTCGCGGTTATATAAATTAAAGATTGGATGGATCGAAACTAAATCCATATGTGCGTCGTAGTAAGCATCAATCGAACCCACATCGCGCCAGTAGCCCTTATCGCGCTCTGTCTCGCCGGGAACAACGTTATGTTCGAAATCGTAAACTTTTGCTTGGCCGGCTTCGGTCAACATCGGGATGATATTTCCGCCGAGATCATGGCGGGATTCGAGGTCCTCTGAATCTAATATCAAAGCTTCTTCCATCACATCGCGCTTAAATATGTAGTTACCCATTGATACAAGTGAGAGATCCGGAAATCCAGGCATCGCAGGTGGATTAGCGGGCTTTTCATGAAATTTCTTAATTGTGATTCCATCATCTGCTAATTCAATGACGCCGAAATCATGCGCTTCCGAACGTGGCATGCGAATTGCTGCAATTGTGACGCCGGCACCAGTACTGAGATGTTGGTCGTACATCTGACTTGGATCCATCCGGTAGACGTGATCGGCACCAAAAACGACAACGTGCTTTGGATTCTCATCATGAATCAAATTAAAGTTCTGCAAGATTGCATCGGCCGAACCGGTGTACCAACGTGGACCGAGTCGCTGCTGCGCAGGTACGGGAGTGATGTAATTTTCAAGCAGAGTCGACATGCGCCAGGTAGTTGTGATGTGACGGTCGAGTGAATGTGATTTGTACTGCGTTAAAACCGCAATCTTGCGCATATCCGCATTTACTAAATTTGAAAGTACAAAATCAATCAAACGATATGAGCCACCGAATGGGACCGCTGGCTTTGCTCTATCTGCGGTCAGCGGCATTAAGCGCTTACCTTCGCCACCAGCAAGGACTATTCCAAGAGGGACTTCGAAGCGAGGCATGAATAAAGGTTACTCAACTAGTTATAAAGACGCCATAGTCGGAAGTACTCTTTCTCAGTGAAGAAGACTCGTATCGGCATCGTTACAAAAGAGTGGCCCCCTGCCGTTTACGGCGGAGCCGGAGTCCACGTAGTTCAATTGACCGAAGCGCTACGAAAGCTCACTGATGTCACCGTTGATGTGCACTGATTCGGTGGAGCTCGTGAAGATGGAGCCATTGGATATGCAACTCCTTCAGAATTTGCAGATGCAAACCCAGCGCTGCAAGCAATCGCTACCGATCTTGTGATGGCCCAGAATCTTGGTGAAGTGGATGTAATCCACTCTCATACTTGGTATGCAAATATGGCTGGTCATACCGCCTCTTTGCTCTACGGCACTCCCCATATTGTCAGCGCCCACTCTCTTGAACCATTACGACCATGGAAAGCGGAACAACTCGGTGGCGGTTACAAGATTTCCTCCTGGGCGGAGAAGACCGCCTATGAAGCAGCGTCGGCAATTATCGCGGTCAGCGATGGAATGCGTAGCGATGTACTCAGCGCTTATCCTGATATTGATCCTGCAAAAGTGATCACCATTCGAAATGGTGTAGATGTAGCGCGCTTTGCGCCCAATGATGATCCATCAGTTCTCGCAGAGTTTGGTATCACGGGTCGATATGCGATGTTCGTTGGTCGAATCACTCGCCAGAAAGGCTTGGCACATTTACTACGAGCGTGGCGTGATGTACCTGCTGAATTTGGTTTGGTTCTTGCTGCTGGAAGCCCTGACGAACCTGCCATTGGAGATGAAGTTGCAGAACTAATTGCAGAACTTCAAAAGACTCGAAGCAATGTCTGGTGGATTAAAGAGATGCTCCCCCACAACAAGTTGACCGCAGCGCTGACGCACGCTGATCTCTTTCTCTGCCCATCTATCTACGAGCCACTCGGAATCGTCAACTTAGAAGCGATGGGGTGTGAGACCGCAGTACTTGCATCTCGAGTCGGTGGAATCCCAGAAGTTGTAAGTCACGGAATCACTGGAGAGCTCGTCGATTACGACGAAACTAATATTTCGAAATTCGAGAGCGGAATATCTGAGGCGATTACCCGCTTAATGTCAGATCCCGAACTACTTACTCGCTATGGAAAAGCTGGGCGCCTTCGTGCATCCTCAGAATTTGGGTGGGATGCAGTTGCTGCAACTACACTCTCGCTCTATCAGAACGTTATCAATCATCGCTAGCTAACCAATAAGTTCGAGTATCGGAGTATTAATGTCGCGTCGCGGCTGGTTTCTTTTTCTTCTCACAGGTCTGCTCTGGGGAATTCCGTACCTCTTTATCGCAGTCGCAGTAGATCCCCACAATGGTTTTACTCCCGCAATTGTCGTCTGCCTGCGCACCGCAATTGGTGCGGCGATGCTCCTGCCTTGGGCGATTCGAGAAAAATCGCTCATGCCAGCTTTGCGCGGTTTGAAGTATGTACTTCCTTACGCAATCCTTGAAATGATCGGCCCCTGGATTCTTATTGGTACTGCAGAAGAGAAAATTTCATCTGGTCTCGCCGGGTTACTTGTTGCATCAGTTCCAATCTGGGCCACTGTCTTCGCTTCGATCAAAGGTGATAAAACAGTCTGGCACCATAAACGACTCTTTGGACTGGTCCTTGGTTTTGTTGGGCTGCTCTTGGTTGTTGGAATCGAAAGTATTAAAGGAAGCGCAGATCCCCTTTCAATCGGAATGGTCCTCCTTGCATCGTTAGGTTATTCATATGCCGTGATGTTTGTGCAGAGTGGCTTGCCAGGAGTCTCCGGTATCGCAATCAATGCCGTTGCAATGGTTATCACCTCAATTTTCTACCTCCCCTTTGCGCTTCATCAGTGGCCTCACCATCACATCGCAGCATCGGCTATCTGGTCAGTTCTTGGCCTCGGCATCCTGTCGACCGGAGTCGCCTTTGCAATCTTCTTCTCATTAACGCCCATCATTGGAGTTGCCCGAGCCTCACTTGTGACCTACCTGAATACCGCATTTGCGGTGGTTCTTGGCGTATTAATTTTGAATGAACCTCTTACAATTGGCATCATCATTGGATTGCCGCTTGTTCTCATCGGCTCCTACTACGCAAGTCGAAAGAGTGAGGTATCGAAGGATGCTTAACGCCATAATCCTTGGAATTGTTCAGGGGCTTACCGAATTTCTCCCCATCTCCTCCAATGCGCATATGGCAATCGTCGGAAAGCTCATGACTGCAGCAAAAGATCCAGGGGCTACCTTTACTGCGATCACCCAGATCGGAACCGAACTCGCAGTCCTTATCTACTTCCGCAAAGATATTCTTTCGATTATTCGTTCCTGGTTGAAGTCGCTCAGACCTAAAGCGCATCTCACAAATCATGAACGTAGTGATGCCCGCCTTGCTTGGCTCATCGGAATTGGAACTCTTCCCATTGTTATCTTGGGTTATGTCGGTCAGAGTTTTATTGAGAATCAACTTCGCTCATTGTGGGTTATTGCAACTGCACTCATTGTCTTCGGATTTTTACTTGGATTCCTCGATTACATGGGTCGCAATGAGCGAACCCTCGATCAACTAACTCCAGCACATGGAATTATGTACGGGCTCGCACAATCACTTGCCCTCATCCCTGGTGTTTCTCGATCAGGAGCAACGATTGCGATGGGAAGAATCCTCGGATACCGCCGCGAGTCAGCGCTGCGTTACTCATTCTTACTTGCACTTCCTGCTGTCTTTGGCAGTGGACTCTACGAACTTAAAAAGGCGATCGATGAGCCAGGTATTCGCGTATTTACAATGTCTCAAACGCTAACTGCAACGGTTATTGCATTCGTAGTTGGATATGCAGTTATTGCGTGGTTAATGCGCTACATCTCGACGAAGTCATTTACGCCATTTGTGATTTATCGAATTGCGCTTGGATCGGCGCTTTTAATCGCACTTGCAACAGGGGCAATCAGCGCCTAATCGTTAATGTTTCTTATCTGAAAAGCCAAGGCGTTCTAGCAGCTTAGGATCGCGCTGCCACTCTTTAGATACCTTCACGTGAAGGCCTAAGAAGATCCGTGCACCAAGTTCGCGCTCAATATCTTTCCGTGCCCGCATTCCAATATCTTTCAGCCGCTGACCTTGGTGGCCCAAGATGATTCCGGTCTGTGAATCGCGCTCTACATGGATAGTCGCATGGATATCAAAGAATGGTCGGGTGCCATTAGGTTCGCGTTCGGACATCTCATCGATTGTGACCATGATTGAGTGCGGCAACTCTTGGAGCGCATCGCGCATTGCAGCTTCACGAATAAGTTCGCAGATTAACTGTTCGGTGCCTTGATCGCTCTTCTGATCCTCTGGGTAAAAGGCCGGCCCGACCGGGATATTCTCGCCGATAATTTTTTCAAGTAATTCAATCTGATCGTGAATGACCGCAGAGACTGGAATGATCTCATCCCAGGTAAAACCTTCTGCTAGATCGCTGATGGTCATCAAGCGGTCTGCGAGTGACTTCTTATTGACGGTATCTGTCTTGGTCACAAGAGCAAATTTCTTCGCGCGGGGATGCTTAGCAATCTCTGCTGCTATAAATTGATCGCCTGCACCTGTCGCCTCATTAGCGGGCAAACACATCATGATCACATCGACTGAATCAAGATTCTCATTTACTACTTTATTGAGATGGTGTCCGAGCAAGGTGCGTGGCTTATGAACGCCTGGTGTATCCACCAGGACTGCCTGAAAGTTATCGCTATTGATGATTCCACGGATTGCATGGCGGGTTGTGTTGGGATGGTGCGATGTAATCGCAATCTTGCTTCCTACGAGTGCATTGATCAACGTTGATTTTCCGGTATTAGGGCGGCCAACAATGGCGACAAAGCCCGAACGGAAATCACTCATATGCTTATTCTCTCATTACTTCTCAATCAGCTAAACCAGCGAAGATAAAAGTTCCAGCGCATCAGGGATCGAAGTCACCAACTCTGCACATCTCTCGCCAATAAGTCGATGGCAACCCTCCGATGTCGGAGCAGTAATTGGTCCAGGAATAGCCATCACTGGGCGTGCTAGATCTGCTGCATCGCGAGCGGTACGAAGTGAACCACTTCTAAAGGCTGCCTCCACAACGAGAGTTCCTTCTGAAAGCGCCGCTATCAATCGATTGCGAACTAAGAAGCGATGAGGTCGCGCAGTAGTGCCAGGTAAGTATTCGGTGAGAATCGCACCATTTTCGATGATCTCTTCAAATAGGCGTTGATTACCGGCCGGGTATGGAATATCTAGCCCAGATGCAGTCACCGCAATTGTTATCCCTTCAGCTATCAAAGCGCCCTTATGTGCAGCTGAGTCGATTCCATATGCGCCTCCACTGACTATTGCCCATTCGCGATCAACAAATCCGGCGGCAAATTCTTGAGCAGCTCGAACGCCATATGGCGTTGGATTTCTCGTACCGACTATGGCCAGAGATTTGTGAGTGAGAGCCGAGAGATTTCCTTTTACGATCAGCGCGATTGGAGGCGTTTGCAGATCATTGACGGCGCTAGGCCAATGACTATCTTCTGGTGTAATCACTTCTCCCCCGCATCGAGAGATAGCGTTATAGATTTCCTTGATATCTGCTCGCTCATGTTCTGGAATAGCCCGGAATGTTTCTTCAACACCGTGTTCTGCAATTTCTCGAGCAACCTTCTCGCTACCAGGTTCGTGATGCGCTGCAATTATTAATCGCATCTCCTGAATCTCCACTCAATATCCTCCATTTCGTAATGAATATGCTTGCTGCACATCTTCAAGCGTCGGTTTCGCATGCTCGGCTAAATCTGCCAAGGTCCAGGAAAGCCTTAGAACTTTATGTAATCCACGCGCTGTCAGTAACTCCTTATCAAGTTCATCATGGAGAAAATTCATCGCCTGCTGCTCTGGTCGATATTCAATACGGAGCGCTCGTGCCGGAATTTCGGAGTTCAATCTCCAACCGTCGCTCTTAAAACGATCTGCGGCACGTTGGCGTGCATTCATAACTCGCTGGCGAATAACATCTGAAGGTTCACCCAGATTATTCGATGCCAATTCGATTCGACCGACTGGGTCGACATCAACTCTGATATCAATGCGATCCATCAACGGACCAGAGAGCTTTCCTAGGTAACGTCTGACTTGAAGTGAAGTACATGTGCAACCCAATCCTCTGCTCGAATATTTTCCGCATGGACATGGATTTGCTGCGAGAACTAATAGAAATTGTGCTGGAAATGTCACGCTACCAACTTGGCGAGCGATCGTGATATTTCCAGTCTCCAGAGGCTGCCGCAGCGAATCCAAAATTCCTGCCGCACATTCAGGGGCTTCATCGATGAAGAGCACGCCTCGATTTGCCATGGAGATCGCACCAGGTTGGATAGAACGGTTACCTCCGCCAACAATGGAGGCTCTCGATGAGCTGTGATGTGGCGCAACAATCGGCGCGACTCTCGACATCGCTGACCTTTGCGCCAAACCACCAGCAATCGAATGTATTGCGGTGACCTCTAAAGCTTCATCGACGGTAAGCGGAGGCAAAATAGATGGGAGGCGTGATGCGATCATCGTCTTTCCTGCACCCGGTGGGCCGATTAAAAGGAGATGGTGTCCGCCAGTCGCAGCTACCTCTGCCGCAAATCTCGCCTTCGCCTGTCCTGCTACATCGGCAAAATCTAAACTCTCGCCACTTTCTATAACATCTAAATCAAGTGGTTCTGCAAATGGATACTCGCCAGTGATGAGCCAACGATAGATTTCATTGAGATGTTCGAAGGTGAGTATCTCCATCTGCTCCATCAGCTCTGCCTCGGCTTGATTGGCACGAGGAACAATCGCGCGCATTACTCCGTTTTTATATGCGGCAATGAGTGAAGGAAGTACTCCACGAACCGAACGAATACCGCCATCAAGTGATAGCTCACCCAAAATAACTGCACCTGTTAACGGTCCTTGCGGAAGCACTCCATTTGCTATCAAAATTGAAATTGCGATAGCAACATCAAAACCTGGTCCACTCTTAGGCAGCCATGCTGGTGATAGCGAAACTGTGGTCTTCTTATTGGGCCATTTCTGCCCGGTATTTGTAAGCGCAGCCCGGACTCGATCTCGAGATTCTTGCAGAGATGTATCTGGCAACCCCAACAATGAATACATAGGAATTCCATCTGCAATGTCACATTCGATATCAATTACAGAACCGAGTAGTCCCTGGAGCGCAACGCCTTGAGTGCGACCTATCGTCATAGAACGCCGGTCCGATATTCGAGGCTATGGCTTCCATCGGGATTAATGAGCACTGAGGCAATATCTATCGAGTAATCACAACCGAAACAATCATGTGTAACCAACCACGCCAGAGCAAGTCGTTGCATTCGCATCAATTTAAGTTGAGAAATCGCCTCAAAGGGATCTCCAAATGCCATTGAACTCCGCGTCTTCACCTCAATGAAATGAAATCTCCCTGCAGTGTCGAGGGCGACGAGATCGATTTCACCTTCTCGCACTCGCCAATTGCGATCGAGAATCTCATCCCCTAATGTGATTCGATAATCGGCTACTCGAGATTCACCAAAGAGCCCAATTGCTTGATTTCTACTTCTTTTAAGAGCCATCCGCGAAAGATAGGTAGATAAACGCCTACCTCATCGAAATATATCCGGGGCTGTGGATTACAAAAGTGCAGCGATATTTGAAAATGATTTCCGGTGAATCGGTGTCACACCAAGTTGATGGATTGCGGCAGTGTGGGCTGCAGTGATGTACCCCTTATGTCCGGCAAATCCATACCCAGGATAGGCCAGATCCATCTCGCGCATAATGCGATCTCGAGTTACCTTAGCAATGATTGAGGCGGCGCTGATTGCAGTTACGACCTGATCGCCCTTCCAGACTGCAACATTTGGAACCGCAAGCCCTTCAATTGCATATCCATCGGTCAGAACATATGCCGGAGTTATTTTCAAAGCATTTACCGCTCGTCGCATTCCGTCGAGATTGGCGGCGTGGACTCCGCGCAGATCAATCTCTTCCGGCGAAACTTCTATGATGCTGACATCGGCGGCGTTATCCATCACTACATCAAAAAGCAGTTCACGTTTCTTCTCAGATATCTCTTTTGAGTCACGAATCTCAGACCATGCATTAGCAAATGGATCATCGAGAATAACTGAAGCAATTACCAATGGGCCGGCGCAAGGACCACGACCTGCCTCATCAACACCTGCAATTGGTGTGATGCCAGCATCGCGCAACATCTCTTCGATGCGCTTAGCTGATGACATAAGGCTACTTACAAATTACTTTGATGCGACAGGGTCATGCGATGGAACTAGCCCTGCGTTCTTAAGCGGCCAAATTATCGCGTAGACGCGCCCAGTGATCCGTGAGACCGGAACCATTCCATTGTTGACATCATCTTGATGGTAACGAGAGTCAGCAGATGCGCCACGATGATCACCCATGACCCAAATCTTTCCTTCTGGAACCGTGACATTAAAGTCCATCTCACTCGGCTTATTGCCGGCGAAGATATAAGGCTCATTGGTCTTCTTGCCGTTGATAGTCAGACCACCTGATTTATCGCAACAGATAATGTGATCACCGGCGACACCGATAACGCGCTTTACTAAATATTGTTTCGCTGGATTTGGCAGAACGCCGGCAAATACTAGAACTTCCTTCGCCTTCAAAAGCACCTTGTTGCCAGTCTCAGGCGATGGTGCGGGAAGCCAATTTGCAGGATCACGGAATACAACGACATCGCCGCGATTGATTGACTTTGAGATAAACGGGATTTTATTGACTGCAACGCGATCTTGAATCTGCAACGTGTTCTCCATCGACCCCGAAGGGATGTAGAAGAACTGCACAAAGAAAGTCTTGATGAGTAATGAGACAGCGAGCGCGACAATGACAAGTACAGGGAACTCGCGAAAGAACGAGCCCTTACGAGGCAGGTACTTAGAAATTTTTATTCTGCTGGAGTTGCGTCAGCTGCTGGAGTTTCAACAACATCAGCTGGAGTTTCAACAGCGGCCTCGACAACAGCTTCTGCAACTGGTGCCTCTGCTACAGCTTCAGCTGCTACCGGCGCTTCTACGACAGCTTCTGCAACTGGCTCGACGACAGCTTCAACAACAGGTTCAACAACAGGTTCAACAATAGGTTCTGGAGTTGAAAGGATTCCGTCACCGTAACCGACAACGCCATCACGCTTTTCGCGAATCTTTGCAGCCTTTCCGCGGAGGTCGCGGAGGTAGTAGAGCTTTGCACGACGTACATCGCCCTTCTGGACGAGTTCGATCTTCTCAATTACAGGTGTGTGTACTGGGAAGGTACGTTCTACGCCAACGCCGTAAGAAACCTTGCGGATAGTAAATGTCTCGCGTACGCCATCGCCCTGTCGACGGATGACTACACCCTGGAAGACCTGAAGACGTGACTTGTTACCTTCGATAACGCGAACATGGATCTTGAGCTCATCGCCGGCACGGAACTGTGGGATGTCCTTGCGAAGTGATGCTGCGTCTACGACGTCGAGAATGTTCATGATCTGTCCTTTTGGTAACTACTGCAATAAGTAACATTTATTAAGTACGGATTGCCGTACAGACTGCGTATCTTGCCACAGGAGGGGCCTTAGGTGAAAATCGGGCTATGCGTGAGGAAGACCCAGGAAGGCCTCAAGCTCGTCATAGAGGCGTGGTCCAGCGGCCAAGGTCATCATGTATGGCGCCTGACCGTAGAGTCCAAAGCGAGCGCCAGCCTCGCGGGCAATCAGCCCACCTGCCGCCCAATCCCACTCTTTGAGGCCATGTTCGAAGTAGCCATCTACCCGGCCCATCGCCACATGGCATAGGTCAACAGCGGCTGCA
>CAJBMC010000084.1 GCA_903954055.1 uncultured Actinomycetes bacterium
CCTCGTTATGCAGATCTTGGTAAAGACCTTCCTTTGACTGAGTGTCTCAAGGATGTTGTAGCTCGCATGATTCCGTATTGGGAAGAGTCAATCATCCCTGACCTCAAAGCGGGAAAGACTGTCCTTGTCACAGCGCACGGAAATTCATTACGCGCGTTGGTAAAGCATCTCGATGGAATCAGCGATGAAGATATTGCGGGATTAAATATTCCTACCGGTATCCCGCTCTTTTACGAGCTTGGCTCAGACTTTGCGCCGATAACCAAGGGTGGAGAGTATTTAGATCCAGCTGCAGCGGCAGAGGCAATTAAGGCTGTTGCGAATCAGGGTAAGAAGTAAGAAGTAAGAAGTAAGAAGAGTCTTACGACTGCTTCTCTGCGTACTCGCCCGTGACCAAGAAATAAACGCGGCGAGAAACTGAAACGGCATGATCTGCAAAGCGCTCGTAGTAGCGACCTAGCAAAGTCATATCAATCGCGGTCTCAATTCCGTGAGCCCAATTGTCATCGAGCAATACTTCAAATAGCTTGCGGTGCAACTTATCCATTTCGTCATCATCGCGTTCGACCTGAAGTGCAACCTCAGTATCGCGGCTGGTGAGCAATCCGGTCACCTTATTATTGAGAGCAACTGCAACGTTACCCATTGATTGAATAGTCAAAGCGAGTTCAGCAGGAACTGCAGAACTTGGATAGCGCATACGAGCGATGCGAGCAATGTGATGGGCGAAGTCACCCATACGTTCGAAGTCGGCGCTCATGCGAAGCGAAGTAACAAGGTTTCGAAGGTCGCTCGCAACAGGTTGCTGGCGCGCCATTACCTCGAGAGTTTTATTATCGAGATCGTGCTGAATAGTGTCGACGCGATCATCTTCGGCAATGACTTCTTCTGCGAGTTCGAGATTAGCGGTCAAGAGAGCTGTAGTCGCATGAGCCATCGCATCTGAAACCAAGGCAGACATATCAACGAGTGTCTGGTTAATGGCATCTAGATCATCATGGAAGGCGTCGCGCATAGGGGTAAGAATATCGAGGTGGCGATAGATGTCTCTACCAATGAAGGTGAACACGCTCTAGACGGAGCGTGAATAGTGGGTAAATCAGCCTTTCACAGCGATATTGTCGATGAGGCTGGCTTTATAACGCTCTACGATTGCGACATGGTGCGGGCGCTCAAGCGTAAGAAAATCTCTGAAGAGTACGAGATTACTTTTGCCACTCGCGAGGTTCAAGAGGTTTTAGATACTTTAGATATTGCCAGCCTGATCTTTGGTCCAGGAAATCGCATCGAATACTTCTCGAAATCGGCAATCACCCTTGGAATTATTCGCGATGAGAAGCTGGCGAGCGAAGCTTTGATGTCGATTGTGCGCAAGGTTCGTAGATCGCGCTTGCCGCAGAGCGCTTCAATTGAGATTCCGCGCGGACCAATCGGTGAGGGAACCCGAGAACTTTCGGCGACCGCCAACTTTCTAGAAGGCTACGACTCGGTCATCGTTACATTTAAGGACGAAAGTGAAGCAGAGCGAATCGATGCGGTGCGTCGTGATTTCGTTGCCAATATTTCCCACGAGCTCAAGACTCCAATTAGCGCACTCAAAACTTTAAGTGAAGCTGTCTTAGTTGCATCTGAAGATCCGCAACTCAATAAGTTTGCAGGCATGATGCAAGATCAAGTCGAACGTCTCTCAAATCTTGTGCAAGAGATTATTGATCTCTCACGTTTGCAAGATGCTGATCCTTTGCTCGAAGCAATCCATGTTGATGTTGATGAAGCAGTTGATGAAGCAATCGATCAATGCCAAGTATTAGCTGACACCCGCCACATCACCATCGTTCGAAGCGAACCAGTTCATTCGCACGTTATTGGTGACCGCACCCACTTGATTATGGCTTTTCACAATCTCATTGAAAATGCGATTAATTACAGCCCCGATAGAACTCGCGTTGCTGTAAATACAACTATTGACGGTGGCATAGTGGAAGTTGTCGTTATCGATCAAGGTGTCGGAATCTCGGACGCTGATCAAGCGCGAATCTTTGAACGTTTCTACCGCGTAGATCCGGCGCGATCACGTGTTACCGGTGGCACCGGATTAGGACTTTCAATCGTGAAGCATGTTGTTGGAAATCACGGTGGAGATATTTCAGTGTGGAGCTCCTCTGGAGTTGGAAGTACTTTCACCATTCGCTTACCTAAAGCAGATGAATCCTTAGACGGGGGAGAATAAATTGCCACGCATTCTTGTAGTTGAAGACGAAGAGACGCTTTCCGAGGCAATTGCATTTTTGCTGAGCAAAGAAGGCTTCGATGTATCGGTAGCTGCTACTGGTCCAGAAGCGGTAGAACTCTTCGATAAGAACGGAGCCGATTTAATTCTTCTCGATCTCATGCTGCCAGGGCTTTCTGGTACCGAGGTATGTCGCCAGATCCGTACCAAGTCATCGGTACCAATCATTATGTTGACCGCTAAAGATTCAGAGATAGATAAGGTTGTAGGGCTGGAAATCGGCGCTGATGACTATGTAACTAAGCCATATTCATCGCGCGAACTCATCGCTCGCATCCGCGCAGTATTGCGCCGTGGCGAATTACAAGATGCCGCTGATGACGGTTCAATTCTTGAAGTCGGCCCGGTTCGTATGGATACCGATCGCCACGTAATTAGCGTTAACAGCGAGCAGGTTTCAATTCCGCTGAAAGAGTTTGAATTACTTGAATTCTTAATGCGTAATGCTGGCCGCGTACTTACACGTATTCAGTTGATTGATCGCGTCTGGGGTAGTGATTACGTCGGCGATACAAAGACTCTTGATGTCCACATCAAACGGCTACGCGCAAAGATTGAGAAAGATCCAGCGAACCCTGAATTTATTCAGACGGTACGCGGAATGGGCTACAAGATGGAGCGCTCGAACTAATTATTGAGCTGGAGTTGCAGTAGGTGATGCAAGCTTTGCACCGGTGGTGACATTCGCGTAGATATCTCGCTTATCGCGAATAATCGCTTGAACCTTCACTAGCCCTGCACGAGCAAAACCGATTGTCACAGTCACGTTGGTGCCAGCTACTGCGCCTACACCTGGAAATACCGCTTTAGCATTGGCAGAATCACCTTCGAAGCGGACCGGCTTATTTGGGTAGAGCTTTGTCTCGCCCGTGATTTGGGCCTTGATGTTATTTACCGCAATACCAAGAATTTGGTCTGCTGTATCTGCGCGATTGATGATGCTTCCAACCACCACTGCTGAACCATCTTCAGTTGCAACCAGGAGCAGATTATCGATGCGCAAATCGCTGCCATCGGTCATGACCTTACTTTCATTTCCATCTGTCACACGAGTGATCATTCGGGTTGCAGCGTTAGGACCGGATCCGTAACACGAAGTCAATGAGAATGCGAGTGCGATAGAAATAGTTGAGAGTGCAACTTTTTTGATTTTGCGCATGGCGTGATTATCTCATGTCCTTAAACCATTTAATAACGCCTATTTCAGGTCATATACTCGGGGTTTTCTCTTTCTTACTTCGCTGGTAGAATTGGGTCTTCAATCCCCGCGGCACGACACCTGCAGTACGAGAGGCTCTCCATGACATTTAAGGTCGGCGAAACCGTTGTTTATCCCCACCACGGAGCAGCTCTTATCGAGGCAATTGAAACTCGTGTAATTAAGGGTGAAGAGAAGACCTACCTAGTTTTGAAGGTTGCACAAGGCGACCTCACAGTCCGCGTTCCAGCAGATAATGTTGATCTCGTTGGAGTCCGCGATGTAGTGGATTCAGCTGGATTAGACCGCGTATTTAACGTGCTTCGTCAGCCATATACAGAAGAGCCAACAAACTGGTCTCGTCGTTACAAGGCAAATCTCGAAAAGCTCGCATCAGGTGATGTCATCAAGGTTGCAGAAGTTGTACGCGATCTCTACCGCCGCGACCTCGATCGTGGACTTTCAGCTGGTGAAAAGCGCATGCTCGCCAAGGCGAAGCAGATTCTCGTTTCAGAGCTCGCACTTGCAGAGCGCACTGATGAAGAGAAGGCTGCAACTCTCCTTGATGAGGTTCTCGCTTCATAACCCACGCCTTACATTGGTAATGGGTTTCTTATGATCGCCGCAATTATCGCCGCTGCCGGCAGCGGCGAACGTTTCGGTGCTTCGATTCCAAAAGCCCTGATTCACTTAGGCGATAAGACTCTGCTCGAACATGCGATTGCAAATATCGCTCCAGTAGTCGATGAAATTGTTGTCACGGCCCCAGCTGGGTATGAAGATCAGATTCGTGCCCTCGTCGGCACCGAGATCACTGTAGTTACCGGCGGATCTACCCGCTCTGAATCAGTGCGATTGGCTCTTTCGGTAGTTAGCCCTGATTCGCAATTCGTTTTAGTACATGATGCCGCACGATCTCTTGCAAGTTCAGCGCTAGCTCAATCCGTTCTCGATGCACTTCGCGCCGGAGATGTTGCGGTGATTCCAGGCCTACCTGAGGTCGATACCGTCAAGGTTGTTGATAGCGCAGGTTATGTCACCTCTACTCCGGAGCGTGCTTCTCTGCGCAAGGTACAGACACCACAAGGGTTTGCCTATTCAGTCCTCAAAGCGGCACACGCGACGCCACAAGATGCGACAGATGATGCGGTACTTGTTGCAAATGCTGGTCACGCAGTTCGCATCATTAACGGCGAAGAGCGCGCGCTAAA
>CAJBMC010000085.1 GCA_903954055.1 uncultured Actinomycetes bacterium
GAGACGGCAAGGAATACCTGCGCGTATCTAGAAGACTTCATCGCTCTCATGGGTTAAGTGTGGCCGAGCATCATGTGAAGATTCTGTGAAAGGCCACTTATTAAGCTTCGTGTCTCTGCGCATTCTCTGGGATTGGTGGAGAAATTACCCCGATGCGTGGGAGAGTTGCCCCATGGCGCAATTGATTATGGTGATTGACGATGAGGCTGGCGTCCGCGAACTTCTTGGTGATGCGCTCAAGCTGGCCGGCTTTGAGACCGTTGCCGCAGCTGACGCGATGATTGCGCAAACTATGTTGCGCACCGTTAAGCCTGATTTATTGATCGTTGATATCAATATGCCGATGATGGATGGGTTCGAATTCATTGAGCGGATTCGTGGAAATGGCGACAATACGCCAGCCTTAATGTTGAGCGCACGTGGTGACCGCGCAGATGTGACTCGTGGTTTAACTCTTGGCGCTGATGACTATGTAACAAAGCCATTTGGGTTGGAAGAGTTAGTGCTTCGAGTGCGAGCAATTTTGCGACGCGCACAATTCACGGAAGCTACCCCAACCTCTCTCAGCTGTGGCCCAATTACGTTGGATGAGGCCTCTCATAAAGTTACATTTAATGACGAGGTTACTGATCTCTCACCTACCGAATTTCGGCTGCTGCATGTTCTGCTCGAATCTAAAGGTCGCGTCTTAAGCAAGAGTTACTTACTCGATGAAGTGTGGGGAATTACCTTCGAGACTGAAACGACCGTGGTAGATACTTATATTTCTTACCTTCGAAAGAAGCTTCATCGAGATGGATTTGAAGGCATTCGTACAGTTCGTGGTGTTGGTTTCCAGTTGCAGCTCGAGAAGAAGTGAAACTTTCCTCTACCGCTCGGCTTCGGATTGTTACTCTAGCCACAGCAATACTGTTAACAGCTGGTATTGGTACTTTCGTCGCGGCGACAAATTATCAAAACACTTTAGGAAACTTAGATTCTGCGATCTCTACAACTATCAATGAAGCACATCTCGCACCTGGTCAAGAACTCAGCGCAGCTCTTGTCCATATCGATCAGTTTTCCTTAGATCTCTCGCTCTATCTCCTCTCACGCGATGGTTCTGCAACAACCGTACGAGAAGCAACCACTGAATTGGTTCAAAAACTAACTGCCGCAGATGTAAGGCGAGCAACTCACGGTCTCATCTCTGGAAAAGGAAGGACCGACTATCGCCTCGGGGCGGTTGAAATCTCCGGTGGGGATTATCTCGTTGTTGCAGGATCTTCACATAGCGCCTTAGTTGCACTCCATTCAAATTTGCGAGCAGTAGGGTCGATTACAGCGCTCACTTCGATCCTGACATTTTTGCTCTTATCTCTCTATCTTCGTCGCCTCAAACGTCGTGATGATGAAGATGCGCTCCAAAGAATGCGGAGTTTCTTAGGTGATGCTTCACATGAATTGCGGACTCCGCTCACTGTTATTAAGGGTTATGTAGAGATGTTGAGCAAAGGGCAAATGAGTGAAGCTGCTGACCAAGCACGCGCATTCAATCGAGTAAATACTGAGATTGGTCGGATGGAGACGCTTATTCACGATCTCTTGCTGCTCGCCGAACTTGGTGAAAGCGCACAACGCGAGAACGAAGTCATCGAACTTTCGCAAAAGCTCACCGCGTATGCGGATGACTTCATCGCACTCAATCCATCGCGGCTAGTACAACTAGATATCGAAAGCGGAATCTACGTTGAAGGTGTACGAGATTTTCTCGCACGATTTATCCAAAATGCACTTAATAACATCTCTCGCCATACCGAAATGAATGTCCCGGTCAGAATTTCTCTAGTTCGCAATGGAAGATATGGAGTTCTAACCATTGAGGATGGCGGTAAAGGTTTGCCAGAAGACGCCTATCGCGAGAGCGTCCAATCGCTCACACGCTTTGATGCCTCTCGCTCTCGCGAAAGCGGTGGATCGGGGTTAGGGATGAGCATCATGGCTGCTGTTGTTACTCGTCTTGGCGGAGAGATGCGTTTGCGTAAAAGCTCACTTGGCGGACTCGCTGTAATCGCAGAACTCCCACTTCATCGCGATTAATAGCCACTAACATTCTCATTGTGAGCGAGAAAGAGCTAGAGAGTGCCTTGCATGATTTGGCAACAGCCCTTTCTGGCTCAGATAAATTTGTACGTGCTGTCCTCTCTGGCCGTCGGCGAAATATGCAGCCTGAACATGAACGTTTAGATTTACGTCCCGTACAACTCAAGAGTGGCCTGGCGATTCAAGTGAGCTATAGCGATGGCCGTCAGATGACTTCAAAAAATTTCTCACTAGAAGCGTTCCCTTTTATGGAGGTGGCTCAATCGGGGTATGCCAATATCTTGGTAGAGACCGAGGGCGAATCGTTATCGCTTCGAATTTCAAAGAAGGGCATCCCGCACTTTTCTAAGAGCAAGAATGCAGCTGTTCGTGAAGTCAGCCACGACCGAAACAAGCAACGCTTACTCGATGCATCAGATCCATTTCTACGTGAAGTTGGAATCGCAGATGCAAAGGGCAATATCAAGCCATCCAAGATGGATAAGTACAAGCAGGTCGAAGAGTTCTTGCGTCTATTGATTCCGACCCTTAATGATGCGATTTCCGCTGGCCATGTACATCAACCATCGACTTCACATCCGCTTCGAGTAGTTGATTTAGGGTGTGGCCACGCGTATCTCACATTTGCAGCTCATCAATATCTCAAATCTGCAGGGATTCCAGTTGAAGTAATTGGAATTCATATTCGTCCAGCATCTCGAGATCGCAATAATGCAATTGCGAAATCTTTAGGTATTGAGAAGAGCATCTCTTTTCTAGCGGAAGAAATCTCAGCAACCTCAGTAAATTCAGCAGATGTTGCAATTGCACTCCATGCGTGCGATACGGCGACAGATGATGCAATCGCCTGGGCGCTCAATCGAGATGTTCCACTTACTCTCTTCGCCCCATGTTGCCATCATGACATTCAGAGTCAGATGAAGATTTCGCCCGAACCTTGGTCATTGGTAACTCGATACGGAATTATGCGCGAGCGAATTGGCGATTTGATTACTGATGCTCTTCGAATTCAATTAATGAAGTTGCGTGGTTATAGAGTGGAAGCAATTGAATTTATTGGGGGAGAGCACACCCCTAGAAATCTCATGATTCGAGCGGTAAAGACAGGGGCCGAGCCAGAATCTGGCGAAGTTGAGCGCTATCAATCAATGATTTCAGAATGGGGAGTAACGCCCGTACTTGCGGCGAAATTGAACCGTTAGACTTCTCCCATGTCTAAGGTACTTGCATCCCTTCCGGTCGGTGAAAAAGTAGGTATCGCCTTCTCTGGCGGCCTCGATACATCAGTAGCGGTTGCGTGGATGCGAGATAAGGGCGCAGTTCCATGCACATATACCGCAGACCTTGGTCAGTACGATGAAAGTAATATCGAGACCGTTCCAGATCGCGCCAAAGAGTACGGCGCAGAGATCTCCCGACTAATTGATTGCAAGACTCCACTTGTCGAAGAAGGTCTCGCTGCAATTGCATGTGGCGCCTTCCATATTCGATCTGGCGGAAAGCAGTATTTCAATACGACTCCACTTGGTCGCGCGGTAACAGGAACCTTGCTTGTCCGAGCAATGCTCAACGACAATGTTGAAATCTGGGGCGATGGCTCAACCTATAAAGGTAATGACATCGAGCGCTTCTATCGTTATGGACTTCTTGCAAATCCAAATTTGCGAATCTATAAGCCTTGGCTCGATGAAGATTTTGTACGCGAGCTCGGCGGACGTAAAGAAATGTCAGAGTGGCTTGTTGCTCATAACTTCCCATATCGCGATAGCGTCGAAAAGGCTTATTCGACCGATGCAAATATTCTTGGTGCGACCCACGAGGCGAAGAACCTCGAACAGCTCGATGCATCGATTGAAATCGTCACGCCGATTATGGGTGTGAAGTTCTGGGATTCATCGGTCAACATTCCATCAGAAGATGTCACAATTCAATTTGTTCAGGGACGTCCAGTTGCAATTAATGGAAAAGATTTTTCAGATGTAGTCGCGCTGATGCAGGAGGCAAATGCAATCGGTGGTCGCCACGGTCTCGGCATGGCTGATCAGATTGAGAATCGCATCATTGAAGCAAAATCTCGTGGCATTTACGAAGCGCCAGGAATGGCACTTCTCTTTATTGCGTATGAAAGACTTGTCAGCGCAATTCATAATGAAGACACAATTGCTAACTATCACGCAGAAGGTCGTCGACTCGGTCGCTTGCTTTATGAAGGTCGTTGGTTAGATCCGCAGAGCTTGATGCTCCGCGAATCTCTTACTCGCTGGGTAGCATCTGCAATCACCGGTGAAGTGACGCTTCGACTTCGTCGTGGTGATGATTACTCTGTCATCAATACAACTGGACCAGCTCTGAGCTACCACCCAGATAAGTTGTCGATGGAACGCACTGAAGATGCAGCATTTGGCCCAACAGATCGCATCGGCCAACTCACCATGCGCAATCTTGATATTGCAGATACACGCGCAAAGCTTGAGATGTACCGCGAACAGGGCCAACTTGGTGGCGGTGAGTTCAAGCTTATTCGCCAGCTAGAGGATTAATTCTTTGAAGATTCATATTCAAGAGAAGGCTCTTGCGCTAGCAGCGTTGTCTTTTCTCGCAATTGCCGTGCTCCATATTCCAGATCACATATTTCCTCATGGATTCGATAAGAACGCCCCTGTTCAATTATTTTCACTTCTCATAGTTGCTGGTGCGTATTCATTATTTATCGCAGCCAAATCAGAGCGCTTTCGCTTCTCTCGAATCGCTCTATACGGGGCAGCGGCGCTCGTTCTGACTCAATTAATTTCAGTTGCTGGAAGTGGAAATTTAATCGGCTCATTAGTAGGCGATACTGGGCGATATGTCGGGTCATTGAGCGCCTTCGGATTACTTGTTATCTCTGTTTTTCACACTCAATTTAACTTCTCTGGATTTATCAAGCTTCTTCGCTTTTATATTGTCGCAATAGAAATTGTTTGTTTAGCCGGATTAGCACAGCACTTTAATCTCATCTCACTTCCAGGCGATCAAGGCATGAGTGCGACCCTTGGAAATATCGATTTCTTCGCAGCCTTTATCGGTACAGCTCTACCGCTTTTATTCTTACTCGCGCTCTACTCTTCGCAGCGGGTAAGGATTCTGCTCGCACTCGCCGCAGCCGTGGATATTTACGCACTCCGTTTAGCTGGTCCGCTGCAGGGATATTTAGATATCGCCTTTACGGGGGTTGGAATTGCAATCTATTGCATCCGCAAATATCTACCTCGTCGCCATATGACCCTCAACGCTCGAACATTTCTCGGAACCTTCGCAATCATCATTTGGGCAGAGTTCATATTTTTGATGCCATTTCTCGGCGATAAAATTCCAGTTCTGGGAAATGATGTACAGGTAAAGATTCGTTCCAACTTTTGGTTAGCTGGAATGCGAGAGTTCTTCGCCCATCCACTAGTCGGTGTCGGTCCAGATCAATACGGAAATAATTACGAGCAGTATCGAACCCTCGAAGATATTGCTAAGTACACCAATATCTTGAGTAATGATGCTCATTCGGCATCAGTACAGACTCTTGCAACAGTTGGAATTCTCGGAACGCTCGCCTTCTTATTTTTGCTGGCAATTGTGGTTCGTTCGCTCATTATTCTCTGGGATAACCGCACAGTAGATCGTCGTGCGCTCTTTGCCATCGGGCTCTACCTCTTTATCTATCTATCCAACTCATTTGTTAGCCCAATTACATTGACGCAGAAGTATCTCTTCTGGGCAGTGGCTGGCTTTGTCGTCGGCCAGGTTTATCGACTTCCATCTCGCAAGTCGCTCAATAATTCTGCGAAACGAGTAGCTCCTGTCGCAATCGCTTCAGTATTTCTTCTCTTCGCCACTCTCTTCGCGCAAGCCCATATTAATTACCTCAGCCATGTCGAGAAGTACGCAAAGAATAATTCGGCGGTAATCAATTACACAGCTTCTCCTTTATTGCCCTGCTTTATGTTCTTCGATGCAGAGCTACTGATGGCGGAAAATCATGGAAATGATTACTCGGTAGCAGCGGCGGAACGAGAGCTCGCACATAATCCGCGCTGTGTTGCAGCAGAGATTTTCCTCGCTAAAACTGCGGTCAACCTCAATCGAATTCCGGCGCTGAAAGAACACATTTATAAACTTGTTGAAATCGCCCCAGCGCGCAATGACACGATCAGTCTCGGAATGTTTTACGCCAATCGCGCTAGCGACTTAGCTCTTAAGGCTCATCTGCAGCGAGAGATGAAGACGCTCGGCCTCGTCTATATTCCGGGGAAATTGGGCTAATCCCGAACAGGGTTAGACCGATGGCTTAACGAGAAGGTATATTTCTATTATGTCCTTTGAAGAGCTCATTGATCGGTTGCGTTACCGATTTAATGATTACTGGCATTCAGAGAAGCGCTCGGTCAAATTTATCTCCCGCTTTCTCGCCTTTACTCTCTTCGCTGCCGTTATCTCAACTATTGCCCCGACCCTTGCTGATGAATTATCTTCTGACCCACAGATGCTCGAGCCGGTGACACAAGTTTCTGATTCATCGACGGTGACAATTACTGAATCAGCTACCGCTTCACCTACACCTTCAGCAAGTTTCACCGCAGACCCCGTTATATCGCGCCCACCGATTGCTCAGGCGAGTGAGTCAGCGCTTCCAGAATTTTCAGATAGTCCAACGGCGGGCGACCTACCCGGCAAACCACTTGATCTTCAACCGCAGTACGTCGTGAAGGTTCCACCATCAGGTGCAATCGACCCTCGCGCAACCACATATTTCTTGCCACACATCTTTGCCTCGGTTAGCGATCCCAAGGTGCAGTACACAATGATCTGTGCCAGCGGAACTTCAGGAATGCGCTTTGATGCCTTGCAGAAGGGCGTTCCAAATAATCTCGTTGATGGGCCTGAGCTGGTCTCTGGCGATCAGACCGGCATCGTCATCATCTCCGCCGAGACCAACCGCGCCATCAACATTCTCAACTCGTATAACGGCCTCTTTCTCAGCACCTGGGGCGGCGGACTCTCGGGGCGCACCTTGACCTTGCGATTTGTTGCGGTCACCAAGCCTGTCGCCGACCCCATCTTCTGCAGCGCGGCAAAATCCGGGGCAGTGATGACCCTTCGACCTCTAGGCCTTGATCTCTCAACAGTTAAAGGTGGCGGAACGC
>CAJBMC010000086.1 GCA_903954055.1 uncultured Actinomycetes bacterium
CTGCTGCTTCACGAGCAAAGATGCGTCCGTCAACAGCGAGACGAATTCGTGCATCTACCTCAGCCGGTCCCGCAGAATCCAGAATCACATCTGAAATCTGCCAATCAGCGCTAATTGCAGTGAGTCCGCCTTCAGTGGTGATTGCGATAATCGGAGACTCAACTCCGGTTGTCGCCATCAAACGTGTCAGTGATTTTGCTGTTGGAAATTCACGACGAGCATCAACCAGAATCAAATCCATTACCGGAGCGTCAACGAGAACTGATGCTTCCAATGGAAGTACTTTCACATTGTGCGACAAGAGGCCGAGCGCTGGCAAAACTTCTGCACTTGCGCCCTGGGTATTTGTTAGTAGCAACACCTTAGCCATTGTGTGAGAATACTCGTATGAAAACTTATCTTCCACTTGTCGTTGTACTGGCTCTCGCCAGCGCATATGGCTTCTGGTGGAAGCTGTCACGTGGCGCAATCCGCACCAATAAATCAGTGCCTGGCCATCGTTTGAGCCCTGCAGTCTTAGGCCAAGATCTTGGATCTCGAGCCACTATGGTGCAGTTCTCCTCCGCATTCTGTGCCCCTTGTCGAGCAACCCATGCACTCCTTTCTCAGATGGTGGAATCACTTCCAGATGTACGCCATATTCATATTGATGCGGAGTCACATCTCGAACTTGTTCGCGAGCTCGATATTCGATCTACTCCCACAACAATCTTCTTAAATCGCGATGGAATTGAAGTTGGTCGCGCAGCAGGCACGCCAAAGCGCGAGCAGGTAATCACGGCGCTCAACGCAATCGCATAAGAACACGCGAACTATTCGCAATTAGTGTTACCAAAGCCACTCAATTACTATTTCGCCATGTTCGCAATTCCAACCAGCTTCTTCACAAAGCGCCGAGTCTTGGACTACGGCCGCCTTGCTGGTTCATTGTGTCGAATGCCCCTCTAATTATTTTCATTAGTACGCGCATTCACACAACAAAAGGAATTGAAAAATGTCAGAAGTTCTCGATAAGCCAGAGGTAGCTCGAATCTATATCGATGCACGCGGTCCACGCTTTGGCGCAGTAATTACGACGACAGTTCTTGCAGTCGCACTTGTTACTCAGAACAAGTGGATCTTGCTTGCACAAGGGCTCGTCTTTGCAATTGGCGCACTTCGCGGTCCGCAATTCACACCATATGGATTGATCTTTAAGAACTTCATTAAGCCACGCCTCTCACAACCAGGCCCAACTGAAGATGTGCGACCACCGAAGTTCGCACAGACAGTCGGTCTGGCATTTGCTGCAGTCGGAATCATTTCGGCCTTCACGGGCGCCGATCTAGTTTTCACTGTTGCAGTTGGCTTTGCGCTCGGTGCTGCATTTCTTAATGCCGCTTTCAATTACTGCCTTGGCTGCGAGATGTATCTACTTCTCGTTCGCCTCACATCAAAATAATTCATACCCACTTCACTACTTTTAAGAACAATAGGAGAAATACATGTCACGCGAAACAGCTCTCGTAACGGCCGATTGGGTCGCTGAGAACATCAATAACCCACAAGTCGCAATCGTTGAGGTCGACGAAGATACAACTTTGTATGCGCAGGGCCATATCGAAAATGCAGTCACATTTAACTGGCGCGAAGATCTGCAAGATGGTCTCCGCCGCGACATCATCTCGAAGGAAGGCTTTGAAGCACTTCTCTCAAAGAATGGAATCTCAAACGACACTACCGTCGTTCTCTATGGAGGCAATAACAACTGGTTTGCTGCCTATGCATATTGGTATTTCAAGCTTTACGGCCACCAGGATGTACGACTTCTAGATGGCGGACGTAAGCGTTGGGAACTCGATGCACGTCCATTCGTAACAACGCCTGCAGCTCGTGCTGCAACAAAGTATGTTGCTAAAGAGCAAGATCTCTCACTTCGCGCCTTCCGCGATGAAGTTGTTGCAGCAATCGGTATCAAAAACATTGTTGATGTTCGTTCACCAGCAGAATTCTCTGGCGAACTCGCAGCTCCAGCTCACTTGCCACAAGAAGGTGGACAGGTAAAGGGCCATGTTCCTTCATCAAAGAACATCCCATGGTCAAAGGCTGCAAATGAAGATGGAACCTTCAAGTCACAGGATGAATTGAAGGATATCTACACATCTGCAGGTGTTGATCTTGCAAAAGAGACCATCGCTTACTGCCGTATTGGTGAGCGCTCTGCATTCTCATGGTTCGTGCTTCACGAACTTTTGGGCCTAACAAATGTTAAGAACTACGACGGATCATGGACTGAATACGGTTCACTCGTCGGCGTTCCAGTTGAGATTGGTGCATAGGTAATCCATAAATGAAAACTTGCGGTGCACGCCCAGGCGGACCATCAACTGATGGTATAGATCTATCTAAGCAAACTGTTATTCAGGGACAAATTCTCCGGGACGGGAGTTCTGATTCAGTGCCCAATGGCACGGCAGTTGCGAATGGACATGTGCGATTACTTGATTCCACCGGGGAGTTCACCGCAGAAGTTCCAACAAATGCGGAAGGTCAATTCCGCTTCTTCGCGGCCCCTGGTACTTGGACTCTAGTAGTTCAAGCTCCAGGTGCGCGCGTAGAAAAGCGCGTCATTGCGACCCAAGGCAACGCTTCTGACACAGTTATTTATATCTAATCTCTATCTAATCTGTAGCTAATTTATATCCAAGATACATTTCTCAGCAGAAACAAAGTAGGTTTATCTCATGGTTGAAAAACACGAACTCCATCAAAAGGGATTGCGCTTAACTCCGCAGCGCGAACTCGTATTGCAGGCAGTGCGCGCACTTGGCCATGCAACTCCAGAAGAGGTTGCAGAGAAGGTGCGCCAGACACATCCTGGAATCAACCTCTCTACTGTTTATCGCAACCTTGAAACTCTCGAAAATGTTGGCCTTGTTCAACACACCCACTTGGGCCATGGTGGAGCTACCTATCATGCAGCGGAAGAGCTAACCCACCTCCACCTTGTCTGCGGTGAATGTGGATCAGTCGGCGATGCGCCTATCGATGTTGCAGCGAACTTTGTGCAAAACCTCAGTGACGATTACGGTTTTCGCACCGATGTCACACACTTTGCCATCTACGGCACCTGCGCAGCCTGCGTTAAATAGCAGTTCTTACTCGACACTCGTAGACTTGCATCTATGACCGCTGTCCGCGTTGAAGAAGGCCCTGATAAAGGAGCAATCTGGCATTTCGGTCAGCCGGCACAAGAACAACGCGCCCTCGCCGAAGGGAAAGCTTGGGCAGATCTTTCACACCTTTCAATCATCGCAGTCGATGGCGATGACCGCATCAAATGGTTACACGACTTAACGACACAACACCTGCTCAATATCGCTGCAGGCGAGTGGCTACCTGCAATGATTTTGGATCACAATGGCCATGTCGAATATCAATTCAATCTTGTTGATGATGGCACAACAATATTTATCGTTATTGATCCGTCATATGCAGAAGGATTACTTGCCTATCTTCTGAAAATGCGATTTATGTTAAAAGTTGATGTGCGAGATGCATCATCGGAATTTGCTGTCCTCCGTGCTCCTGGTGCGCCAAATGAAATTGGAGGCCCTTATGCATTGGTGCCGCGTAGCGAACTCGATGAGATGAAGCAGGTATTTAACGAAAATGCCCGAGAAGTTGGTACATGGTCACTCGATGCTGAACGAGTAGCAGCTGGACGTCCACGTCACGGAATCGACTCCGATCACAAGGCCATCCCCAACGAACTTGGTGTCCTTAATAAAGATGTACATATGAATAAGGGTTGCTATCGCGGCCAAGAGACTGTGGCGAAGGTATTTAATTTAGGTGCACCACCACGTCGTTTGGTGATGTTGCACCTTGATGGTTCTGCAGTTGTATTTCCCGAATCTGGAACACCGGTAAACCTTGATGGCGTACAGGTGGGATTTCTTGGCACTGTTGCTCGCCATCACGAATTAGGTCCGATTGCTCTCGCCCTTGTAAAGCGTTCTACTCCGACCGATGCAGTTCTTACCGTTGACGGAATCACCGCCTCACAAGAAGTTATTGTGAAGGGCACGCGATGAAGTTCATCGGCCAGCTTTTCATCGTTTCAATCGCTTGCCTGGCGATTATGTGGGCCGTTCGTAAGTTCTAGCCCCGTAAACTAAAGCCATGGAGTTACTGACAACGGCGGTATTGGGCATAGTCTCAATTGCAATCGGTGTTGGACTTCTTATCTACGGAATTCGTGGGCGTCGCCAATCTCAAGCACGTGATGCGCGCACATATAAGAGAGGCAGAATCTAATGGCTTTTGTTATCCCTGAAGGCTTGCACCCAGATCTCTATCCCGTTGCATGGATGGTTGGTAAGTGGGGCGGCAAAGGCATGGGTGAATGGCCAGGCGTTGAAAAGTTTGAATACGTTCAGGAAGTGACCTTCCGCCATGATGGTCGACCATTTCTTGAGTACACATCAAAGTCTTGGATTATTGATTCAGAAGGCAATCACATTCGACCTGGTGCATCTGAAGCAGGTTACTGGCGCATCAAGCCCAACAAAGTTATCGAGTTAGTTCTTGCACATAGCACCGGTATCTCAGAAGGTTGGCTCGGCAAGATCAGCGATGATCGCCCAGCGATTCAATTAGCGCTTGATCACGCATACATCGCGCCAACAGCTAAGGGCGTAACAGATGGTGCGCGACTTTATGGACTTGTTGAAGGACAACTCTTTACTTCATATGACATGGCGGCGATAGGTAAAGAGCTACAAGCCCATCTCTGGTCATCTCTTGAACGTCAGGTCGAAAACTAATGAAGGATGCTGTTCTAGCAGAGTACGTCCGTAGCGGCGTCGTCGAATCAGAACATCGTGGCTTTCTTATCGCGCTCAACGCCGACGGTTCAGTAAATCTCGAACTCGGAGATAGCGCACATTTAATTTTTCCTCGTTCAACTGTTAAATCATTTCAAGCAGCAGCTATGGTCCGTAATGGATTAACACTTGAACCTCGCTTGCTAGCACTCGGTGCATCGAGTCATTCTGGTTCAGCTGAGCATATTGCTGCAGTACGCGAAATTTTAGCAACAGTTGGCTTAGATGAAAGCGCTCTGCAGTGCATGCTCGATAAGCCGCTAGGTGAGGCAGAGCGCCGCGCTTATGGCGATCAAGCCCCATCGCGCATCGCTATGAATTGCAGCGGAAAGCACGCGGCGATGCTCGCAACATGTGTGACTAATGGTTGGCCGATTGAAAATTACCTCGACGCAAATCATCCGCTACAGATTGCATGTCGAGAAGAACTTGAAAATTTATCTGGCGAGAAGATAACGCTCACAAGTACTGATGGTTGCGGCGCACCGCTCTTCTTAATCTCAGTTGCTGGTCTTGCTCGCGCTATTCGCGAAATCACTATCTCAACAGATGTCGCACATCGCAGTGTCCTTGAAGCATCTCGTGCATTTCCTGAGATGGTTGCAGGTGAAGGTCGATTAACAACAACAATGATTCGCGAAGTCCCTGGGCTCTATATGAAAGATGGAGTTGAGGCGGTAGAAGTTGCATCAATGCCTGATGGACGAACCTTGGTATTTAAGGTCAGTGATGGCTCACTTCGCCCATTTAGAGCGTTGGTACATGCGGGTTTGAAGCGACTTGGGGTCGAAAGCTCCTATGAAATCGAACCTGTTTTAGGCGGCGGCAAGGTCATTGGGGAGATTCGCGCTACTTTCTAGGCAAGCCAATTCTTCAATACTTGCGTACCCTTAATACATGAATCGCCGCGTCGCCACTTTGATGGTGCATACATCGCCGCTTGATCAAGCGGGTCTTGGTGATGCCGGCGGAATGAATATCTATGTCTGCGAATCTGCGCAGCAGATGGCGGCACAAGGAATCAAGGTAGATATTTTTACGCGCCGCGCAAATAACGATCACCCAGATATTGTCGATCTCGGTAACGGAGTTCGAGTAATTCACCTCAATGTTGGGCCACTAGACGGCGTTACTAAAGAGAAATTACCGGCGCTGATTCCTGATTTATCAAAGGCTTTTAAAGCGGCGCTATCTGGTGAAACTACATACGACATTATCCATTCGCATTATTGGATATCTGGAAAAGTAGCGATGCCAGTTGCCGAAGAACTTTCGATTCCACTTGTCCACACAATGCATACGATGGCGCGAGTAAAGAATCTCAACTTAGCTGAAGGCGAAAACCCGGAGCCGATGATTCGTGTTCAGGGCGAATCACAAGTCGTTGCCGCAGCGGATGCGCTCATTGCAAATACCGATGCTGAGGCGGCAAGTCTTGTTTCACTCTATGAGGCTTGCCCCGATAACGTCTCGGTAGTTAGCCCCGGTGTAAATCTCTCAATGTTTACCGCTGGCACTGGCAAGGGGCCAGCGCGCGCATCTTTAGGAATTACAAAGGATGCAAATGTCGTGACCTTTGTGGGCCGTATCCAGCCACATAAGGGACCTGAAGTACTTATCCGTGCAATCGCAGAACTTGTCTCACATTCGCCAATGTTGCGTTCAAAGTTGGTTACCTTGATTGTCGGCGGAGCATCCGGCGGCAATGGTGCCGAGGTAGAACGTATGAAAGAGCTGGTGCAATGGCTCGGTATCAACGATGTCGTTCGCTTCGAACCACCAGTTGATCGCGAAGGATTGGCTAACTATTACCGTGCATCAGATTTAGTCTGCGTGCCAAGTTATTCAGAGAGTTTTGGTTTGGTTGCACTCGAAGCTCAAGCATGCGGAACTCCAGTAGTCGCAAGCGCAGTAGGTGGACTTCGCACCGCAGTTGCAGATGGAATATCTGGCGTACTAGTCGATGGACATGATCCACGCGCGTGGTCTTCAGTTTTGGCTCGTCTCTTGCAAGAGCCACAGCGCCGAGTGTTGCTATCTATGGGCGCTCTCGAGCACGCTTCGCACTTCGGGTGGGATGCGACTTCACGAGGAACGCTCGATATCTACGATCGCGTCTTATCTATACGTAGCGCAGTGAAGAAGAACATCGGTTAAATGTCAGTTATTGCAACAATTGAAAGCTTTCTTAAAGAAGAGAAAATTGATTTTGAGAAGAATGGCAATACATTTCTTGTCACCTTACCTGGAGAGAAGAAGCTTCAAACACATTGCGCACTTGTAGTGGGTAGCCATTCATTGAGCATTAATGCTTTTATCATTCGCAAACCTGATGAGAATGAGGCGGCTGTACATCATTGGTGTATGACCAAGAATGCTTCGATGTATGGAATCGCTTTTGCAATTAATGAACTCGGCGATATTTATCTCGTAGGGCGCTTGCCGCTGGAGGCAGTCAATGCCCAAGAACTCGATCGAATCCTTGGTTCGGTGCTTCAGTATTCAGATTCATCATTTAATCCATTGCTCGAGCTAGGTTTTGCTGATGCAATCCGTCGCGAGTGGGCATGGCGAGTCACTCGAGGTGAATCTCTGGCAAATCTTGAGGCCTTCGCCCATCTAATTTAATTATTTTTCGCCATTCATGGGAAGATATCGCCATGTCGAACTACAAATTAATTTTATTGCGCCACGGCGAATCTGAATGGAATGCCAAGAATCTCTTCACTGGTTGGGTCGATGTCCGACTTTCAGCTGCAGGTGAGGCGGAGGCGAAGAAGGGTGGCACCCTGCTTGCAGATCGCAACCTTCTCCCAGATGTAGTTCACACCTCACTTCTACGCCGCGCAATTCATACTTCGCAGTTAGCGCTTGACTCATGCGATCGCCATTGGATCCCAGTCAAGCGTTCATGGCGCCTCAACGAACGTCACTATGGTGCGTTACAGGGCAAGGACAAGGCACAGACCTTGGCCGAATACGGTGAAGAGCAATTCATGTTGTGGCGTCGCTCTTATGACACCCCACCACCTGCAATTGTTGCGGGCTCTGAATTTTCACAAGATCAAGATCCTCGTTATGCAGATCTTGGTAAAGACCTTCCTTTGACTGAGTGTCTCAAGGATGTTGTTGCTCGCATGATTCCTTATTGGGAAGAGTCAATCATCCCTGATCTCAAAGCGGGAAAGGCTGTCCTTGTAACAGCTCACGGAAATTCATTACGTGCGTTGGTAAAGCATCTCGATGGAATCAGCGATGAAGATATTGCCGGATTGAATATTCCGACCGGTATCCCGCTCTACTACGAGCTTGGCTCAGACTTTGCGCCGATAACTAAGGGTGGAGAATATTTAGATCCAGCTGCAGCGGCTGAGGCAATTAAGGCTGTTGCGAATCAGGGTAAGAAGTAAGAGTCTTACGACTGCTTCAATATCTTCGGAGAAGAGTCTTACGACTGCTTCTCTGCGTACTCGCCCGTGACCAAGAAATAAACGCGGCGAGAAACTGAAACGGCATGATCTGCAAAGCGCTCGTAGTAGCGAC
>CAJBMC010000087.1 GCA_903954055.1 uncultured Actinomycetes bacterium
ATCTTCGGTCTTAACAAGTGGATTAACTTCAACGAGCGTTGCATCCTCAGATTGGAATGTCTCCCATAATTTTACGAGAACATCGGCGACCTGATCGGCAACATCTGATGGGAACTGCGCCTGGGCAATTATTTTCTTTGCAAGTGCAATATCAATTCCATCAACTGCACTGACAGGTACCTTTGCTAACTTTTCTGGTGAAGTGTGTGCAACTTCTTCAATCTCCATTCCACCGGCAACAGATGCCATCACTAGGAATGTGCGATTAGAGCGATCGAGCAGAATTGAGATGTAATACTCATCAACGATGGGTGCAGCTTGGGCAATCATCACCTTATGAACTGTGTGGCCCTTGATATCCATACCAAGAATTGCTGATGCCTTCTCAAAAGTATCTGCCGCATCGACTGCGAGCTTTACTCCGCCAGCCTTTCCGCGTCCTCCAACTTTTACCTGCGCCTTGACGACAACCTTTCCACCCATGCCAGCTGCTGCATCACGTGCTTGCTCTGGTGTTGTGGCAACAGCTCCCTTAAGAACAGGAACGGAATGTTTTTCAAAGAGATCGCGTGCTTGGTATTCGTAGAGATCCACTCAAGGCTCCTTAGCGTTGAAATTCTGAATTGTTGAAATCCTAAAGGCAATACTATCCCCGCGAATTAGAGCGGAGTTACAGGGGCATAGCGCAAAAGTAGGCGCTTATCGCCATAGGCGCCGAAATTGATGGTCGCTTCAGATTTATCACCGACTCCGGCAACAGCGACAACGGTGCCCAATCCAAATGTGTCATGTGACACACGTTGGCCAACTTCTAAGACCATTGCAGATGAGACCTTGCCGGTTGCGCGCGGTGGCGGTGATGATGCAACGCGGGACTTTCGGACTGCGCTCGATGATGTGTAAGAAGGTTTTCCTTCGTTCTGCCACTCAATCAGTGTTGCCGGAATTTCATCAAGGAACCGTGAAGCTGGGTTGTACTTCGGCGTACCAAATGTCAATCGATATTCAGCTCGTGAAATGTAGAGACGCTTCTCTGCGCGAGTTAAACCGACATATGCAAGGCGACGTTCTTCTTCGATTTCTTTTGGATCATCGAAGGTGCGTGCGTGAGGAAAAATTCCGTCTTCCATTCCGGTGAGAAATACGGTGGGAAACTCAAGCCCCTTTGCAGTGTGCAATGTCATCAAGGTAACAACTCCCCCGTGATCTTCACCATCGGGAATCTCATCAGCATCTGCAACGAGTGAAACCTTCTCGAGGAAACCGCTCAGCGAAATTACCTCATCCTCGCCGAGTTCATCCATCGTGCGCTCTTCATATTCGATCGATGCTGATACGAGCTCTTGTAAGTTCTCAACACGAACTTCGTCTTGTGGATCGGTACTTGCCGATAATTCACGCAAAAGCCCGGACTGTTCGAGCGCCGCCTCAATAATTGTCGAAGGCTTGGTATTGACCTCAACTAAAACCGCAAGGGCTGAAATCATGTTGGTAAATTCAATAATTGATTGAGAGGCTTTATTAGGAACCGCAGTTGCTTCTCGAACGCGCAAGAGAGCGGCCCAGAATGAGATTCCTTGAGCTTGCGCAAAGAGGTCGACCTCTTCTAGAGCGCGATCTCCAATTCCACGCTTTGGAAAGTTAATGATGCGACGTAGCGATACTTCATCCGTTGGATTTGCGAGGATACGAAGGTAGGCGAGGAGATCTTTTACTTCTTTACGTTCGTAGAATCGAAGACCGCCTACGACTTTGTACGGAACTGCAGCTCGCATAAATACATCTTCAAAGACACGCGATTGCGCATTGGTGCGATAAAAGACTGCGGTTTCACCAGGTTGGGATTGATCTTTATCGTGCAAAGTACGAATCTCATTTTTGATGAATTCAGCCTCATCGTATTCAGATTCAGCAACATAACCAACGAGTGGTGCACCTGCACCCGAATCAGACCAGAGGTTCTTCTCTTTCCGCGATTCATTCTGAGAAATCACAGCATTTGCCGCCGATAGAATATTTTGAGTCGAGCGGTAATTTTGCTCTAGTAGAACTGTCTTAGCATTTGGGTAATCGACTTCGAATTGCAAAATATTTCGAATCGTTGCACCTCGGAAGCCATAGATAGATTGGTCGGCATCTCCTACGACACAGAGCTCGGCGATAGGAAATCCATCACTATCGTTACCTGTTAACTCTTTTACCAATTGATATTGAGCATGGTTAGTATCTTGATATTCATCGACCAGGACGTGGCGGAAGCGGGATCTAAAGCGCGCCTTTGCCTCTGGAAACTTCTGTAGTACCTCAACGGTCTTCATAATCAAATCATCAAAGTCCATCGCATTGGCTTGTTTGAGGCGCTTCTCATACATCGTATATACATCGGCAGCGATGGTGTCGAATTGATTGGTAGCTTTACTTAAGAATTCATAAGGCGTCTGTAATTCATTCTTTGCATTGGAGATGATGTTTTGGAATTGACGAGCGGGGTAGCGCTTAGAATCTAAATTAAGCGTTTCGCAGACCTTCTGAATTAATTTCTGCGAATCCGCCGAGTCGTAGATTGAAAAAGAGGAGTTATAGCCGAGACGTTCCACTTCTTGGCGAAGTAAGCGAACGCAGGCAGAGTGAAATGTTGAGACCCACATAGATTTAGCGATTGGACCTACTAGTTCGGTCACTCGCTCTTTCATCTCTCCAGCGGCCTTATTGGTAAAGGTAATCGCGAGAATCTCATAGGGCTTTACGCCTCGACGAGCCATTAAATATGCGATGCGACGAGTAAGAACTCGAGTCTTTCCAGATCCAGCGCCAGCAACTACGAGAAGCGGAGAACCTGCATGTGCAACAGCTTCCTGCTGTTGCGGGTTCAACCCTTCTAGAAGTTCATCGTTACCGGACATGGCGCGGAGTCTATTAGGATTCGGTCTCATGGAGCCTTTGTCAGATTCTGAAATCAAGCGAGTCCTCGTTGTTAATGCCCACCCGGATGATTCCGACTTTGGCGCATCAGGAACTATCGCCCAATGGGTAGCAAAGGGCATTGAAGTCGCATACGTGCTCTGCACCAATGGTGATCAGGGCGGCGAAGAATCTGGATTTACCAAGGAAGAGATGCCAGCTGTACGTCAGCGCGAACAACGTGCTGCATGTGCAGCGCTTGGAATCAGCGACGTTACTTTTCTCAACTATGTAGACGGCCACCTCGAACCAACTATCGCGCTTCGCAAAGATATTGTTCGTCAGATTCGTCGCGTGCAACCTGATCGCATCGTGTGCCAATCACCAGAACGTAATTGGGAGCGAATCGGCGCCAGCCACCCGGATCACCTGGCAGCGGGTGAAGCAACAATCCAAGCGGTCTATCCAGATGCACGTAACCCATTTGCATTTACCGATTTACTCGAGCAAGAAGGTCTTCAGCCATGGAGAACTAAAGAGGTTTGGATGCAGGGCCATTCACATCCAGATCACTTCGTCGATATCACCGATACTTTCCACTTCAAGATTGCAGCGCTCAAAGAGCATGCATCACAGACTGGCCATGTGGAGAATCTCGAAGAGATGCTCCGTGAATGGGGTCAGCGCAATGCTGGCGCCGGCGGTCTCCCTGATGGACGTATCGCTGAAGCTTTTAAAATTGTAAATACCAATTAAGTTTTAAAGTCGTACTAAAACTTTACTTAGCTGAGGCTTTAACAATCTCCACAAATTGAATTGGATATCCATCGCCTGCATAAACGGCTTGGTTGCCATTCATTGTGTAAGCACCGACATCGCCAATCTTCTTCACGAGATCAAGGCCTTTAGTAATCGTGCCCCAAATTGTGTAATTTGGTCCGAGTTGAGTATCGGCATAGACCAAGAAGAATTGTGAACCATTGGTTCCAGGGCCAGAGTTGGCCATCGCAACTGTTCCAGCTGGATAGTTCTTTGGACCATCTTTCGGAAGATTCTCATCGGCATAGCCCTTCCAACCAGTTGGTGATCCGCTACCTGTCGCAGTTGGATCTCCACATTGCAGGACAAAGAGTCCTTGTGTTGTAAGTCGATGGCAGACTGATTTATTGAAGTATCCAGCGTTTGCTAGCGCGCTCATATTGGTAATTGTCTGCGGTGCCTTTGGATTAAGTGCAACAACAATGTCACCGCAATTTGTTGTAAAGGTAAGTGTCTTAGGGAGCACTGAAGCGGGTGAAGTTGGTTGTTTCACAGTCGCAGCAGGATGGCCCTTCGCGGTCGACTTCTTGCAGCCTGCAACTGATGTTGGCTTATTTGCAGCGTGCGAAGACGGTACAAATGTTGCGGTGAGTACAACTGCTGCCAAAATTGTGGCGATCTTCTTCATATTCTCTCTCCTATTCCCACTCGATTGTTCCGGGTGGCTTGCTAGTGACATCGAGGACAACGCGATTGACCTCACGAACTTCATTGGTAATACGGGTAGAAATCTTCTCAAGAACTTCATAAGGAACTCGTGACCAATCTGCAGTCATCGCATCCTCTGACGAAACTGGACGTAGAACTATTGGATGGCCATATGTACGTCCATCACCTTGCACGCCCACGCTTCGAACATCTGCCAGCAATACAACTGGACATTGCCAGATATCGCGATCAAGTCCAGCTGCAGATAGCTCGGTGCGCGCAATGAGATCTGCCTCGCGCAAGATCTCGAGCCGCTCTTGAGTTACCTCACCGATGATACGGATTCCAAGTCCTGGTCCTGGGAATGGTTGGCGCCAGACAATTGCTTCCGGTAGTCCAAGCTCAATACCTACTTGGCGCACTTCATCTTTAAATAATGTGCGTAGCGGTTCGACTAATTTAAATTGCAGGTCATCAGGTAACCCTCCGACATTGTGGTGGGATTTAATATTTGCGGTTCCGGTGCCGCCACCGGATTCGACAACGTCGGGATATAAAGTTCCCTGAACTAAGAATTCAACATCTCCCCCAGCTGCAATATCGCGCGCTGCCTTTTCAAAAGAACGGATAAATTCGCGACCAATAATCTTGCGCTTCTCTTCTGGATCGGTCACACCAGCAAGCGCTGATAAAAATTGCTGCACTGCATCTACGACGACAAGTTGGACTCCCGTTGAGGCAACGAAATCACGTTGAACTTGTTCAGATTCGCCGCTGCGAAGTAGGCCGTGATCCACAAAGACACATGTGAGTTGGTTACCAACTGCGCGCTGAATAATCGCTGCAGCTACTGCCGAATCAACTCCGCCTGAAAGGCCACAGATAACGCGCTTATCACCAATGACGGCTTTAGCTTTTGCGATTTCATCTTCGGCGATATTGGAGGTGGTCCAGGTGGGTTTACAGCCTGCGATATTGATCAGCCAATTGTTAAGAATTGCTTGACCATGTTCAGAGTGCAACACCTCTGGGTGGAATTGCACACCAGCAATTTTTCCAGTCGCATCTTCAAAAGCTGCTATCGGAGTATCTGCAGTCGATGCTGAAATCGAAAATCCGCAAGGAACTTCGGAGACCGCATCACCATGTGACATCCAGACCGATTGGGTTGTAGGCAATCCGGCAAAAACTTTCGAGCCAGGCTTCACCTCAAGTGGCGTGCGACCAAACTCTGACTTACCGGTCTGTGCAACAACGCCGGCAAGGGCTGCAGCCATAGTTTGAAAGCCGTAACAGATTCCAAAAGTTGGAATGCCGAGTGCAAATATTGCTGGGTCAACTTTTGGCGCGTGATCTGCATAAACAGAAGATGGGCCACCGGAGAGAATGATCGCCTCTGGATTCTTAGCAGAAATTTCTGCTGCAGTTATTGATGATGGAACAATCTCGGAGAAGACATGGGCTTCACGGACGCGACGTGCAATCAACTGCGCATATTGCGCACCGAAATCAACAACTAGTACTCCGTATGGCGCACTACTTGCCATGGTGCATCACAACATCTACGCGCTGGAATGACTTCACATCTGAATAACCACATGTTGCCATCGCGCGGCGAAGTGCTCCGAAGAGATTCATATCGCCAGTTGAAGAGTGTGAAGGACCGAGGATGACTTCTTCCAAAGTTCCAACTGTTCCGACATTAAAACGACGACCGCGTGGAAGTTCTGGGTGATAGGCCTCTGAACCCCAATGCCAACCAAGACCTGGAGATTCAACAGCTTTAGCAAGTGCAGAACCCATCATCACTGCATCTGCGCCACATGCAATCGCCTTTGCAATATCGCCGGATCGACCTACTGCGCCATCGGCAATAACGTGAACGTAACGTCCACCGGATTCATCGAGGTATTCGCGGCGAGCAGCTGCTACATCTGCCACTGCAGTTGCCATCGGAACTTCAATTCCAGTAACAGTACGAGTTGTATGAGCTGCACCGCCACCAAAACCAACGAGGACACCGGCAGCGCCAGCGCGCATCAAATGAAGTGCTCCTGTCGTTGTGGCAACACCACCGACAATAACCGGAACATCGAGTTCATAGATAAATTTCTTGAGATTAAGCGCTTCGCCCTCTGCACCAACATGCTCTGCCGAAACAGTTGTTCCACGAATTACGAAGATATCTACGCCAGCTTTGATAACGGCGTCATGCAATTCGACGGTGCGCTGTGGTGAAAGTGATGCCGCAACAGTGACGCCAGCGTCGCGAATCTGTTGGATACGCTCCTTGATGAG
>CAJBMC010000088.1 GCA_903954055.1 uncultured Actinomycetes bacterium
ACCGAGACGGTGATGGGACGTCGCCGTTATCTTCCCGATCTTATGAGTGATAATCGTCAGCGACGCGAAGTTGCAGAACGCATGGCTCTGAACGCGCCTATCCAAGGTTCAGCTGCGGATATTATTAAATTGGCGATGCTCAACGTTCAGCGAGCACTTGTTGAAGGCGGCTTCACATCTCGACTGCTCTTGCAGGTTCATGACGAACTCATTCTTGAAATTATATCCAAGGAAGAAGAGGCAGTAACAGAGTTGGTGCGGCGCGAGATGGGGAAGGCATTCCCATTAAAGGCGCCACTCAATGTTGGAATCGGCGTTGGTAAGAACTGGAATATCGCAGCTCACTGATTGACTGAATGTCGCAAGGCGTAGATGACCAACGACAAGATAAATGTTGGTATCAAGAGATAAGCTACAGAGTCGTACATAAATGAGCCACGAGAGAGCAGATAGGCTTTATCAGATTGACAGATGGGGCACTGAGCTGAGAAGTGAAAATTATATTTCCACCCACAGTTCAAGCATCGTGTATTCGCATTTTTAGAATAGAGTTGTAATTCTCTTCGAGGAATCGGAATTCGAGAGCGCAGAATCCTGGTAAGGAAGGTGCCCCATACTTGTCTCCACGGTGTGATGCGAAGATTACCGAGATTATGTTCTCGAGCGGAATTATGGAGAGAATTTCCACTGCTAATTGGGCGAGAATTTGTGGAAACGAATATATTTAATAAACCCATCTTTAACCCTCTCAGATTATGACAATTTATCCATTTGGTGACCAACTCCAGAACATAAATGGCTTTCCATTAGGAGTCTCACCAAACGACCATTTAGCGCCGGGTAAGTTGGATCCTTGCACTCCGCCACCTCCGCCAGTATCTAAGAGTATTTGTTGTGGCTTTACCTGGATTCCAGAAGGAAGAGCTGCGTGAGACTGCGTGGTCGAAGCAGCCATTATTAAACTTAGGAGAGTTGAGATTATTGATATTCTTTGTAATTTCATTCTCAGATAATCACATCGACAAACTAAACACCAAATACGGCTTTCCCTAGCGCAATTTGAAGGCCGCTCACTGAGTTGTGGGGGAGTTATCCTTCATAGCGGCGAGATCTTCTTCGTCAGTTGGTAATTTATTTGCAGCAGATAGTCGGCCACGACCAAGAGTCAATATTGTGTAGCCGCATCCGATGCAGATTGTGGTGATGCCAAGTGCAAGGCTTGGTGAATATCGTTCTGAGATCCATCCGCCAGATGCAGAACCAATCGACATCAAAGTGCCTTCAATAGACCAGAGCCAACCCATCATTCCGGATGGGGATCCTTGCGGACGAACTGCCTCCATGACCTCCCAATAGAAAACTTGAATTGCACCCCCGACTAAACCCAAGAAGGCGCCTCCGATAACCATCGACCACCCTGGGTAGGTAAATGCAATCGGAAGTGAGACTACAAACCACAGCAGATAAGTTTTTCGAAGCGCTCCAAGCGGTGTTGTCTTCTTTGAAACTAAACCGCCTAGAAGTCCGCCGATAATATTTGCGACACCCATGGCGGTAAATATCCATGCGGTTCGATGCGGTAGATGTTCAATCTTTGCAAATGCTGGAACAGCGACATCAAAGACGCCCCAACCAAATCCAATAAAACAACCCTCAATCACAAGGAGCTGAAGTGGCTTCAGGCGCCACATCGGAATCTTATTTTCCGGCTGCTTCTCCGGTTTCCAACCGCGTGCAATCTTCGTAATAGCTAATGAACCGCCTCCGGTAAGCATCAGAATTGCACTTGCAATCAGTGCGCTACCTGGATGTGAAGAGAGCGCAAGAGTCGTTGCAATCACAGGTCCAACAACGCCGGCCGTGCTCATGACTGCGGTATCAACTGCATATGCAGTTCGCAGCCAATCATCAGTGACCGCATTTCGCCAGAGTGGTCGCACTGAGAGATTAATTGGTGGCGCGGTGAGGCCCATGACAAATGCTAAGAGCAACATCGTTACTCGATCGTGGCTTAGATTGAGTGCAATCATCATCGCTGCATAACCGGGAACAAGTATGCGTAGTGGCCACTTCATTCCATAGCGATCCATAACGGACCCACGGATTCCAGCGGTAAACGAACCAGCGGCGGCATTGAGACCAATTGCCAATCCCGCGACTGCAATTGATTGAGTTGAAGAGACTTTAAAGAAGATCGCAAGTCCGACCATTCCGTAAGAGACTCGCGCGGGGAATGCGCTGAGAACTAAAACCCAGACATTGGGGAATCGGAATAATTCTAAATAGCGCTTCATTGCCTGGCGAGTCTACGCTCTCATATCGCCGGATTGGGCCGCTCGATCGAGCGTAAATTGAAGGAAAAGTGAGCGGATTTGCTCCACAAGAAGCTGGGCACGTAAAATTCAACTTCCGCTTTACCGCGGGACAACTTAATACGTCCAAACTTCATCAGAAGTGTCCTACTACTTTCTATCCCTACGGAGCATCTTGACTACACAAATCGCAGTAAACGACATTGGATCAGCAGAAGATTTTCTTGCAGCAATCGAAGGCACAATCAGAAACTTTTCAGACGGCGACCTCGTAACAGGTACAGTCGTTCAGATCGACCGCGAAGAAGTTCTTCTTGACGTCGGCTATAAGACAGAAGGCGTAATCCCTTCTCGTGAACTCTCAATCCGCCACGATGCAGATCCAAATGACATTGTTAAGGTCGGCGATAAGGTCGAAGCTCTTGTCCTTCAGAAGGAAGATAAAGAAGGTCGCCTCATCCTCTCCAAGAAGCGCGCGCAGTACGAGCGTGCCTGGGGCGAGATTGAAGGCAAGAAGGAGCGCGACGAAGTTGTAGTCGGAACAGTTATCGAAGTTGTTAAGGGTGGTCTCATCGTAGACATCGGACTTCGCGGCTTCCTTCCAGCTTCACTCGTTGAAATGCGCCGTGTTCGTGACCTCACTCCTTACATTGGTAAGCAGGTTGAGGCTCGCATCATTGAACTCGATAAGAACCGCAACAACGTTGTTCTCTCACGTCGTGCATTCCTCGAGCAGACACAGTCACAGTCACGTACTGAATTTCTTAACCAACTCCAAAAGGGTCAGGTTCGCACAGGTGTCGTTTCATCTATCGTTAACTTCGGCGCATTCGTTGACCTCGGTGGCGTAGATGGTCTCGTTCACGTTTCAGAGCTCTCATGGAAGCATATCGACCACCCAGCGGAAGTTGTTGAAGTTGGCGACGAAGTAACTGTTGAGGTTCTCGAAGTTGATTTCGAGCGTGAGCGCGTCTCACTCTCACTTAAGGCAACACAGGAAGATCCATGGCAGGCATTTGCCCGCACCCACACAATCAATCAGGTTGTTCCAGGTGTTGTGACAAAGCTTGTTCCATTCGGTGCGTTCATCCGTGTTCATGAAGGTATTGAAGGACTTGTTCACATCTCAGAGCTCGCAGAGCGCCATGTTGAGATTCCAGAGCAGGTTGTCGCAGTAGATGACGAACTCTTCGTCAAGATAATCGATATCGATCTTGAGCGTCGTCGCATCTCACTCTCATTGAAGCAGGCTAATGAAGGACAAGATGTTGAGGTCGAAGCATTCGATCCAACACAGTACGGAATGGCTGCTCGCTACGATGCAGCTGGAAACTTCATCTACCCAGAAGGTTTCGATCCTGATACTCAGGAATGGAAGCCAGGCTTTGATGCGCAGCGCGAAGAGTGGGAGCGTCAGTACGCTGAAGCTCAGACTCGCTTCCTTGCACATAAGAAGCAGAAGGCTGAAGCTCAGGCAGCAGAGGCTGCAGCAACTCCAGCTGAATAAATAGATTCACCAGAAAGACCTCCGATTAATTTCGGGGGTCTTTCTGCATTCTTAGATAAGAAAATTGTTAGATGAAAGGCGATGTTAAGGTTCGGGCTACGATGCGAGTCAGGCATGCGTGCTCCGCACGTCGCCGTATCTAATAATTTTCTTATCTGATGGGTAAGGTACAGCCATGCTAATCGTGGGCCTTACCGGTGGAATCGGCGCGGGTAAGAGCACTGTGGCCAATATGTTCGCTCAGCTCGGTGCGCTTACCATTGATGCCGACCAGTTAGCGCGGGAAGTTATTGAACCAGGCACAATCGGCTTTGATGAGGTTCTTTCAGCCTTCGGTGATTCAATTCTTACTGAAGGAGATATCGATAGAAAGAAGCTGGGCAAGATTGTCTTTAAAGACGTTGCAAAGCGCAGAGAACTTGAATCGATTATTCACCCTAAGGTGCAGGAACGACTTGCAGAGAAGATTAACCGGCTCGATCCAGGTGACATTTTGATCTATGAAATTCCATTACTTGTAGAGACTGGCGCAATGGAGAAGTTTGATTACATCATTACCGTTGAATCAGATATCGAAAACCGGCTCGACCGCCTCTTCGAACGAGGAATGGATGAAGATGAGGCGGAACGCCGTATCGCCGCGCAAGCATCTCAACAACAACGAGAAAGCGTTGCCAATCGAGTAATCATCAACGACGGCGATCGGGCAGAGCTCTTCGGCGAATGTGCACGTATCTGGGAGAGCGAACTCAATGCGTCCCGTCAGTGAGGTGCAGCGAAAGGTTGCCCCTTTCCAGGTAATTAGTGAATACGTCCCCGCCGGTGACCAGCCGGCAGCGATTGAGGAGATTGCACGCCGCATCAATGCGGGGGAGCAGGATGTAGTCCTCCTTGGCGCCACCGGTACCGGAAAATCTGCCACGACCGCTTGGCTCGTCGAAAAATTACAAAGGCCTACCTTGGTGTTGGCGCCAAATAAAACATTGGCTGCACAGCTTGCAAATGAGTTCCGAGAGTTGCTCCCCAACAATGCAGTCGAATATTTCGTCTCTTACTATGACTATTACCAACCTGAGGCATATGTTCCACAGACCGATACCTTTATCGAGAAAGATTCCAGCGTTAACGATGAAGTGGAACGACTTCGCCACTCTGCGACTAACTCATTGCTTACCCGACGAGATGTAATCGTCGTTGCCACCGTCTCATGTATCTACGGCTTGGGTACGCCGCAGGAATACATCGACCGAATGATTCATCTCAAAGTTGGAGATGAAATCGAACGTAACGCACTCTTGCGTAGATTTGTCGATGTTCAATATAAGCGAAACGATGTTGCTTTCGAACGAGGAACCTTTCGCGTTCGTGGAGATACCGTTGAGATTATTCCGATGTATGAAGAGCTCGCGATTCGCATCGAAATGTTTGGCGATGAAATCGAGAAGATTACGACTCTCAATCCATTAACTGGTGAGATTGTACGTGATGAGGAAGAGATGTATATCTTCCCGGCAACGCACTATGCCGCTGGCCCTGAGACGATGAAGCGCGCCATGAGTGATATTCAAGATGAGCTACAGATTCAACTCAATACATTTAAAAAACAGAATAAGTTATTAGAAGAGCAGCGCCTACGGATGCGCACAACATTCGATCTTGAAATGATGGAACAACTTGGCTTCTGCTCAGGTATCGAAAATTACTCACGCCACCTCGATGGTCGCGAACCCGGATCAGCGCCTAACTGTTTACTCGATTACTTCCCGGAAGATTTTCTCTGCGTCATCGATGAGAGCCACGTGACGGTGCCACAAATTGGTGCCATGTATGAAGGCGATGCCTCGCGAAAGCGAACTCTTGTTGAACATGGATTCCGTCTTCCGAGCGCGCTCGATAACCGCCCTTTGAAGTGGCCAGAATTTCAGGAGCGAGTGGGTCAAACGGTCTATCTCTCAGCAACGCCCGGCAAGTATGAGATGGCGAAGGTCAATGGCGATGTGGTCGAACAGGTAATTCGTCCAACTGGTTTGATTGATCCGAAGATAGTAATCAAACCAATCAAGGGACAGATTGATGATTTACTGGAAGAGATCAATATTCGAGCTGAACGTAATGAGCGAGTCCTAGTCACAACGTTGACGAAGAAGATGTCGGAAGACCTCACCGATTATTTGCAAGAGCGGGGAGTGCGCGTTCGCTATCTTCACTCTGAAGTCGATACCTTGAGACGAGTCGAGCTGCTTCGCGAACTACGTTCAGGAGATTACGACGTTCTCATCGGTATTAACTTACTCCGTGAAGGTCTTGATCTTCCTGAAGTTTCTCTAGTTGCAATTCTCGATGCTGATAAAGAGGGCTTCCTTCGCTCGGCAACATCTTTGATTCAGACCATTGGACGTGCTGCTCGAAATGTCTCCGGTGAAGTTCATATGTACGCCGATAACATCACTGCATCAATGGAGAAGGCTATTGATGAGACGAATCGCCGCCGCGCCAAGCAGGTCGCATATAACCTGGAAAAGGGCGTAGATCCACAACCGCTTCGCAAGAAGATCGCCGATATCACCGACATGATTGCGCGTGAGAGTGACGATACTGATGAGCTCATCGCAGGTATTAAGGGTTCAAAGGGCTCAATTCCATTTGTCGAACGAGGCAAGGGCTCTCTAGCGCGCCAAGAGCTTGCTGCGTTGATAGGCTCCCTCACCGAGCAGATGCGTGGCGCCGCTGATGAGCTTCAATTCGAACTTGCCGGACGATTGCGCGATGAGATTAAAGAGCTTAAACGTGAACTTCGATCAATGGATGAGGCAGGACATTAAAGGTGAGCAGCTCAAGTGAGTATTGAAAAGTTAGTCGTACGAGGTGCCCGCGAGCATAACCTCAAGGATGTTTCGCTCGAACTACCTCGCGATGCTCTCATCGTCTTTACCGGCCTCTCTGGCTCAGGTAAGTCATCGCTTGCATTCGACACCATCTTCGCCGAAGGTCAGCGTCGCTACGTTGAATCCCTCTCAGCGTATGCGCGTCAATTCTTAGGTCAGATGGATAAGCCAGATGTTGATTTTATTGAGGGACTCTCACCTGCAGTTTCGATTGATCAGAAATCAACGAACCGCAATCCTCGTTCTACCGTTGGAACAATCACCGAGGTCTATGACTACCTCCGTCTCCTCTTTGCTCGCGCCGGACGTCCTCACTGCCCACAGTGTGGAACCGCAGTTTCGCGCCAATCGCCTCAGCAGATCGTTGATCAAATTCTGACTATGCCGGCAACTACAAAGTTCCAAGTTTTAGCACCGGTCGTGCGCGAACGTAAAGGTGAATTTGTGGATCTCTTTAGCGACCTCGTCACTCAAGGGTATTCGCGCGCGCGAGTGGATGGAGAAACTATCCAGCTCGCGGAGCCACCAAAGCTAAAGAAGCAAGAGAAGCACACGATTGAGGTAGTGGTAGATCGTTTAACGGCTAAGGCCGAATCCAAATCTCGTCTCACTGATTCGATTGAGACTGCGCTCAAACTTGCCAGCGGATTGGTCATCCTCGATTTCGTAGATGCGAAGGGTAGCGAGAAAGAGCGGACCTATAGCGAGCATCTCGCCTGCCATGATTGCAATCTCTCATTTGAAGAACTTGAACCACGCTCCTTCTCCTTTAATTCGCCATTTGGCGCGTGTCAAGAGTGTTCAGGTATTGGAACAAAGTTAGAAGTTGATGAAGAGTTGATCATTCCTGATGACTCAATCTCCATCGAAGAGGGTGCTATCGCTCCTTGGTCGGGAGGACAATCCTCGGAATACTTCCTTCGCCTCCTCGATGCGTTAGCGAGTGAATTGAAATTCAAACTTGATACTCCCTGGAAGAAGTTGCCGGTAAAGGCGAAAGAGGCGGTCATCAATGGCTTTGATTATGAAGTCCATGTCAAATATAAGAATCGCTATGGCCGCGTCCGTAACTACTCAACCGGCTTTGAGGGCGTAATTCCATTTATTCATCGTCGCCACTCCGAGACCGATAGTGATTTCAGCCGCGAAAAGTATGAAGCGTATATGCGCGAGAC
>CAJBMC010000089.1 GCA_903954055.1 uncultured Actinomycetes bacterium
ATCCTTGAGAACCACCAGAATGCAGATGGAACGGTCAACGTTCCAGCAGCGCTGCAACCATTTCTTGGTAGAACAAAGTTAGAGCTCGTGTAACTTGGCTACTCAACTACGCCCAAAGCTAATCGCCACAGATCTCGACGGGACCATCGTCAATCATGATGGTTCGATCTCGCAACGCACTATTGAAGTATTTACCCGTGCACAATCGCTGGGGATAGAAATCTTCTTCGTTACTGGGCGCCCACCACGGTGGATGCCTGAGATTCGTGAAGCTTTTGGATTCGGCAATGCAATCTGCGGCAATGGCGCAATGTTGTATGACTTGCTCGGCGACAAGGTTCTGGAAGAGTGGCTTATTGAAATTCCGGCACAACTTGAGACTGTCACACGACTTCGCAAAGCAATCCCACAAGTTTCATTTGCAGTCGAATCACATAATTACTTCCATCGCGAGAAGAAATACATTCCACGGTGGGATGTTGGTCTCGACAATATCGGCGTTGCAAATATCGAAGATGTAATCAAATCCCCTGCACTTAAATTACTTGCACGATGCTCTCAACAAGAACTTTCATCAGATGAGATGCTTGAGATTGCGCTTCGCGAACTCGATGGATTAGTGACAGTGACGCACTCCAATCCACATGATTCGCTTTTAGAAATTTCAGCGCTCGATGTTTCAAAGGGTGCGACCCTGGCCAGAATGGCAGGACGCCTTGGAATCACCGCTGATGAGTGCGTCGCCTTCGGTGATAACCCAAATGATTTCTCGATGTTGGCATGGAGCGGCCGTTCTTACGCGATGGCATCTGGCCATCCTGATGGCGCTAAATATGCAAAGAGCGTTGCTGGCCCATGCCAAGAAGATGGCGTTGCTATTGCAATCGAAGCTCTGCTCGATCTACCCGCACAGTAGTCACTCAATTCTCTCGATTTTTGAAAACTTCCCGGTCTCTAGTAGCCTCTCCCACGGAGGACTCGCATAGCGGCCGAGTGCACCGGTCTTGAAAACCGGCAGGTGAAAGCCTCGTGGGTTCAAATCCCACGTCCTCCGCGCTAAACGAAGCCCGTCTGCATGCACTGCAGGCGGGTTTCGTGCATTCTGCGCCACACTTATTTCACGCGAGGTAACGCTTCTGTGGCTGACTTCATAACCTCCATGCGGGCTACCGCCTAGATAGTTATCGCTATTGAGCGCACACTTACACCTATTAATAAGCATGGCCCGCAGTGGCCAATGGGGGAGCATCAATGTCCGGAGTTTTTTCTCCAACACGCGCCAAGATTAAAGAGCGCACGCTACGAACAGATAAGTGGTGGATTGAGCCTGCGATTACATTTGGAGTTTTATTCTCCTTCGTAATTTACGCAACTTTCCGCGCATTTGAAGGTGCTAATTACTTCACCGAACCTTTGATCTCACCTTTCTATTCACCATGTCTATCTGAAGCATGCGTTGAAGGATCGAAACTTTTTGGCTGGGCACCAGTCAGCGCGCAAGTTCTTGGTTTTGCGCTCTCACCAGCGTTGATCATCTTGATCTTTCCACTTGGTTTCCGAATGACTTGTTACTACTACCGCAAGGCTTACTACCGCGCATTCTGGTTATCACCACCTGCATGTGCAGTTGCAGAGCCACATACGAAGTACACAGGTGAAACTCGCGCGCCTCTCATTTTGCAGAATGCACATCGCTGGTTCTTCTACGCCGGGCTAGTCTTTAACGTATTCCTTACTTATGACGCAGTGCTTGCATTTAGAAATGAACACGGCCAGTGGGGACATATGAGCGTCGGAACACTTGTTCTTATCGCAAGCTCTTCACTCCTGTGGTTCTACTCATTGTCATGCCACACCTGCCGCCACACAGTCGGTGGTCGCTTGAAGCATTTCTCAAAGCATCCATTACGTTACAAGCTTTGGACAACAGTCTCTGCACTTAATACCAAGCACCAGCAGTTCGCTTGGTTCTCTCTTGCAGCAGTTGCATTTGCCGATATCTATGTCCGCCAAGTTTCAACTGGCGCATGGACCAACTTCTACTTCTTCTAAACTACTGAATCAAAAAGGTAACCATATAAATGCCACAGAATCTGAAGAAATTGCAGTACGACGTAGTAATCGTCGGTGCTGGTGGAGCTGGTCTCCGCGCTGCAGTAGAGGCGCGTGAAGCTGGTCTTCGCGTTGCAATCATCTGTAAGTCGCTATTCGGTAAGGCCCACACTGTTATGGCAGAAGGTGGCGCCGCTGCCTCAATGGGAAATGCCAATAGCAACGACAATTGGATGGTCCACTTCCGCGACACCATGCGCGGTGGAAAGTTCCTCAATCACTATCGCATGGCAGAACTCCACGCGAAAGAGTCGCCAGATCGTATCTGGGAGCTCGAGACATGGGGCGCGTTATTTGATCGCACAAAAGAAGGAAAGATTTCGCAACGTAACTTCGGCGGGCATGAGTATCCACGACTTGCACACGTTGGCGATCGCACCGGTCTCGAACTTATCCGCACGATGCAGCAGAAGATTGTTGCGCTGCAACAAAAAGATGGTCGCGAAACTGGCGATATGGAAGCAAACCTCAAGGTCTATGCAGAATTTACCGTCACTGACATTTTGAAAGAGAATGGCAAAGTTGCTGGCGTCTATGGATACTGGCGCGAAAACGGCGATGAGATTCTCTTTGAAGCACCAGCAGTTGTTATTGCAACAGGCGGTGTCGGTAAGGCATTTAAGATCACATCAAACTCTTGGGAAGGTACTGGCGATGGCCACGCACTTGCTCTCAAGGCTGGTGCAAACCTTAAAGATATGGAGTTCTTACAATTCCACCCAACAGGAATGGTCTGGCCGCCATCAGTACGTGGAATTCTCGTAACCGAATCGGTTCGAGGTGAAGGCGGAGTCCTTACAAATAATCTCGGCGAACGCTTTATGTTTAAGTACATCCCAGATGTATTTAAAGATAAGTATGCAACGACGGAAGAAGAAGCAGATCGTTGGTATACAGATCAAGATAACAACCGTCGCCCACCAGAGTTATTGCCGCGTGATGAAGTTGCTCGCGCAATTAACTCAGAGGTTAAGGCTGGTCGCGGAACAGAACACGGCGGAGTATTCCTCGATGTTTCCAAGCGACTATCTGCTGAAGTTATTAAGAAGCGTCTTCCATCTATGTGGCACCAGTTCTATGAACTTGCCGGAGTAGATATCACCAAGGAGCCGATGGAAGTTGGCCCAACATGTCACTACGTCATGGGCGGCGTTGATGTCGAACCTGATACAGCTGCAGCAATTGGAGTTCCAGGACTCTTTGCTGCAGGAGAAGTTGCTGGCGGAATGCACGGTTCCAACCGTCTCGGCGGCAACTCACTCTCAGATCTTCTTGTCTTTGGACGTCGCGCAGGCGCTGCAGCAGCTGAATATGCAAAGTCACATGGTGCTAATCCAGTATCAGAGGCCACGTTGGCAAAGGCAGCAGAGCGCATCGAAGCTCCATTTAAGAATTCAGGTGGAGAAAATGCCTATTCATTACATGCAGAGCTTCAGGAAGTAACACATAACTTGGTCGGAATTATTCGTACCGGTGCTGAAATCAAGGAAGCGATTGCAAAGATTGCAGATATTCGTGCCCGTAGCCAGAAGGTTAGTGTTGCTGGAAATCGTCAATTCAATCCAGGTTTCCACTTGGCCTTCGACCTCGACAATATGTTGCTAGTTGCAGAGTCGACTGCAAAGTCTGCAATCTTGCGCGAAGAATCTCGCGGCGGTCATACACGTGATGACTTCCCAGGGATGGATAATAAATGGCGCCAAGTTAATAACATCTCACACTTTGACGGTAGCGAAGTAACTGTGACTCCACGAGCACTGCCTGCTATTCCGAAAGAGCTCTTCGATCTCTTTGATATCCACGAGTTGGAGAAATACATGACACCGGAAGAAATTGCGAAAGGCGGTTCTAACTAATGACACGCAAACTCAATCTTCGCATCTGGCGCGGTGACTCAACTGATGGCGGACTTAAAGATGTTGTTGTAGATGTTAATGAGGGAGAAGTTGTCCTAGATGTGATTCATCGTGTTCAAGCAACACAGATGGGCGACTTGGCAGTTCGTTGGAACTGTAAGGCCGGCAAGTGTGGATCTTGTTCGATGGAGATTAACGGCAAGCCACGTCTTGCATGTATGACTCAGGTTGCATCTTTCGATGAGGAAGAGACAATCACGGTTACACCTCTTCGCGCATTTCCAATCATTAAGGATCTCGTCACCGATGTCTCCTTTAACTATAAGAAGGCGATGGAGATCCCTGCATACGAGCATCCAGCAGAGCTTGCACCGGGTGAAGCACGCATGGAGCAGATCGATGTCGAGCGTTCACAAGAGTTCCGTAAGTGCATCGAGTGCTTCTTATGTCAGAACACATGTCACGTTATCCGCGACCATGAAGAGAATAAGAAGTCATTTGCTGGCCCACGTTTCTTTATTCGCATCGCAGAGCTCGATATGCATCCTTTGGATCGCCTCAAGAACCGCAAGCGAACTGCTCAAGAAGAGCATGGCCTTGGAATGTGTAACATCACAAAGTGTTGTACTGAGGTTTGCCCAGAGCACATCAAGATTACAGATAACGCCATCATCCCTATGAAGGAGCGCGTCGTTGATATTAAATACGACCCAGCGCGCATGTTCAGCGGGCTCTTGAGACGTGAAAAGAGAGATTAAGTAAATGAAGCTAATTATCCGTTGGGCAGTGCTTGCCTTTGCAATGTGGATTGCCACACTCGCAGTTCCTGGAATTACTGTCAATGGTGGCTTCACCACCTATCTCTGGGTTGCTTTGCTCTTCGGATTACTTAACTCAATCTTTGGATCAGTGATTAAGGTGTTGACCTTTCCGGTCTCAATCGTGACCTTCGGCCTCTTCCTCTTTGTTGTTAATGCTGCGATGTTATCTTTGACAGCGCGTTGGTCAACAAAGCTAGATGTCACTGGTTTCTGGTCAGCCTTCTTCGCATCACTGATCATTAGCGCAATTACAACAATATTTAAGAGCCTTCAGAAGCCGGCTCGTCTCTGAAAGCGGTACTTCTTGTTAGCGCAGGGGGAGTTTTAGGTTCCCTCTCGCGCTTTATGCTCGGAATTATCATTCCTGATTATCGCCATGCGACATCTGCCGCAAACTTCATCGGCGCAGCACTTGCAGCACATCTACTTGTATTGATGGAGCGTCGAGGTATGACAGAGCTCCGCTGGTTTCTCTTACCTGGTTTCTGTGGAGGCCTAACAACTTTTTCCGGAGTCACATACGAGGCGATTCTCCATCCCCATGAAAACTGGGTATTTCTTACAACTAATGCCCTCTTCTCAGCAATTGCGGTAGCAATCTCGATAACGCTTTCGCGAAAGTGGATTAAGGAGAAGGCATGAGAGGTTTATTAGTTGCCCTCGGTGCCGCCTTTGGAGCTCCGGCACGATTCTTAATTGATAATCAATTTCGCAAATACACCGATAAACCATTCGGAATCTTTGTCATCAATGTATTCGGATCATTTCTGATCGGACTTACTGTCGGAAGTACAGAACATTGGCATGATTTACTAGCTATTGGATTTATCGGTGCATTTACTACCTGGTCGACATTTATGCTCGATCTACACCTTGCATTTCAGCTCAAGCGTTATAAAGAGGTTGCGATAAACCTCGGCGCTTCACTGATATTCGGATTGATTGCAGCGTGGATCGGTATTCACTTAGCGCAGTAAAGACTTCATCCACTTTTCAATTGCATCAGGGTGGCGTGGAATATCTTCAGATAAATTGCGGCAACCATCAGCGGTAACTACAACGTCATCTTCGATTCGAATACCGATTCCGCGGTATTCAGGTGCAAAGAGTTCATCATCAGGTTGAATGTAGAGACCAGGTTCGACTGTAAGAACCATTCCTTCTCGAAGTTCACCATCAAGGTAATCTTCACGACGAGCGTGGCCGCAATCGTGAACATCGAGTCCGAGGTGGTGGCTGACGCCATGCAATGTCCAACGACGATGAAGTCCGACCTCAGGTTGCATAGATTCTTCAGCAGAGATTGGAAGGACTCCCATATCTGCCAGACCCTTTGCTAATACAGCTTGGCATGCCTTATTAATTTCAGAGAATTTCACACCAGGTTTTGCAGCTGCAAAGCCAGCTAATTGGGCTTCGTAGACAAGCATGTAGAGCGATCGTTGTGCTGGTGAAAACTTTCCAGAGACTGGAAGTGTGCGAGTGATATCTGCTGTGTAAAAGGAATCAACCTCAACGCCTGCATCGACAAGAACGAGATCACCCATTCGTACATCGCCATCATTACGAATCCAGTGAAGTACACATGCATGGGATCCCGCACCAATGATTGTTGTATATCCAAGGTCATTACCGGCAACGCGAGCTCTTCCGTAGAAAGCAGCTTCGAGAACGCGTTCACCACGTGGAGTAGCTACCGCTGCAGGAATCACTGAGATAACATCGTTAAAACCCGCAGCAGTTGCATCGACGGCCTTCTGTAGTTCGCTGATTTCATACTCATCCTTCACAAATCGCTGTTGCGATGTAAAGGTATTGAAATCGATATCACCTTTATTTGAAGGGATTATTGAATCAATACTGTGATCAGCTCCACGAATAGTGAGAGTCTCGCGGCCATCTTTAAGAAGTGTTTGAATCTCATCGAGATGGCGAGTATCGATTTGGTATCGGTCTTTCGCTTCACTTAATGTGTAACGTCGACCTACCCACAGTTCTCCGTACTTTGCATCACGATAGAAAGAATCAGTATCGCGTGTTGAACGCGGATGAATGTAGAGATATGTGAGGTGGCCGCCCTCTGTTGGCTCCATAACGAGAACTGCATCCGCAGTTGCATCTGAACCTTGCACTCCGCTGTAATAAGCAAAAGCGCTATGTGGGCGATATTGGTAATCGGTATCGTGAGAGCGAACCTTGAATGGTCCTGATGGAAGGACGAGGCGAACTCCAGGAAATGCAGCAGAGAGAACTTGGCGACGAGCAAATGCGTAGGTAACGACTTCTAGCGGCTCAAGTCCTTCAAGATCTGATGGCGTCCATCCAGTACGCATAAATGCGGCATATTGTTCTGATGGAACTTGGTCGTGGATGCGCTTTTCAGCCTTGACGCCGACAGTGTCTTTATCGCTATTGCTGCTCATAGGGAGAGTTTACGGGCAATGATTACTAAGTATTAGCGATGCATTAGACTTTCCCGATGGGCTCACGCAAACCTCACGGAATTCTCGCGGCCCAAACAGTGCAACGCATCACCCGTTGGCTCATTGTGATCCTCGTTGCCTCTGGATTCTCACTTCCTTCAATCTCACCCGCAGGAGCAGTGGGATCGGCTCCTACGATTACAACTCTCTCTTCTAGCTTCAGCACCGTAAGTAGTGGTGTTGTAGGTGGTCCACTTGCTGGTGGAACCACGGTAACGATTACCGGTACAAATTTGACTGGCATCTCAGGGGTGACTGTTGGAGGCGTGGCAGCAACGAGCGTCACCTTCATCAGTGATACCTCAGCAACTTTTGTAACGCCCGCAGGCGATACCAATACCGCTAAGAATGTGGTCGTTACTACAAATATTGGCTCAGTTACCAAGACTGGCGGATTTACATATCTTGAAGCAATTGCATGTGGCACGAGCGGAAATTTCTATGTTGGGGCGAATCAAGTAACTCACGCCGTTAACTGCGTTGGTTCGATTAATGTTCCTGAAGGTGTAACTTCGATTGCGCAGGGAGCTTTTTGCCAGAACAACGGGTCTTGCTACTTGACTGGAACTTCGCTGGGAGCAATCACCCTTCCAACAACGCTGTTAACAATTGGAACCTTCGCCTTTATGCAGAGCAACGCAGCTTCGGTTACATTCACATCGCCAAGCAGCCTGACAACCATCGGCTATCAATCTTTTACTTATACCAACATCACTTCGATCGTCATTCCAAAGAGCGTTACTAAAATTGCTGGAGCAGCTTTCTACAAAGCCTATTCTCTCTCATCAGTTACCTTTGAAGAACCTAGCTCTCTTACTTCGATTGGTGAAGATGCAGGTCCAAATGGTCTCGGTTATTTTTACTCAACAGCGGTCAGGACAATGTCTCTTCCGAGTTCGTTAACTAATATCGGTTATTACTTTAGAGATACCCCTGTTACAAAGTTAATTATTAATAGCAATATAACTAGCATGAATACTCCACCACCTGCGAGCACGGCAAACTTAACTGCAGATGGATTGGTCTGTATCGTCAATAAGACAGATGGCAGTTACATTAAGAATTTTGCGTACGCTATCCCGCCCCCATTGATCGTAACTACCGAGGCAGGTTGTGGAACTCAGCCAACCATTACATCCCTCTCTGTCGCGACAGGATTTACCAATGGCGGCACCTCAGTCAGGCTCACCGGAACTGGGCTCACGGGAGCAAATAAGGTCTGGGTTGGAAGCAACCTTGCGACCAATCTTGTCGTTGAATCCAGCACATCACTCACCTTCACAACCCCCGCCGGCACCGCGGGAGCTGCAATCATTTCTCTCAGTGGACCTAGTGGTCCAGCACTTAAGTCGGGGCTATTTACATATGTAAGTTGTGTCATCACCTCTGTAAATCCAAATACTGGGCTAACGACCGGTGGAACATCAGTGACGATCACAGGTGATAACTTCACAGGCGCAACCGGCGTTAACTTTGGAACAACTGCAGCGGCTTCATTTGTTGTTGTAGATACGTACACAATTACCGCATCATCTCCAGTTGTCGCGCTCGGCGGTGTGGTGGATGTGAGAGTTGTAAAGTCAACCGGTACTTCACCGGTTGTAACTGCTGACCGATTTACCTATGTAAGTAATAACCCAAAGCTTTCAGCCCTTACTCTCAACAGTGGTGCGACGCTATCTCCAACTTTTTCAGGAACAACTACCGCTTACACAGCTTCGGTTGCGGATACCGTAACTTCGATAAATGTGACGCCGACGAGCGCTGCCGGTGCCACGATTAAAGTCAACGGCACAACCGTTGCATCTGGAAGCGCAACTGCAGTAACCGGACTGGTCACTGGAAGCAACACAATTAGAATTGTTACAACTGCACAAGATTTGGTAACTGTTGAAACCTATACAGTGGTGGTTACGAAGGCATCTTCAAATTCGAACGATGCGAATCTTTCCGCGCTTTCGCTATCAAGTGGGACGCTCTCGCCCACATTTTCTACTTCTACGATTGGTTACATCGCATCCGTCGCCAATGCAGTCACCTCCATAACAGTTACGCCTACCGTTAATCAGGCGAACGCCACTGTAAGAGTCAATGGAACGACGGTTTCCTCTGCATCCCCATCTGGAAGTATCAATCTCAATGTAGGAAGCAACACCATTACGGTTCTTAATACCGCCCAAGATGGGACTACGACTAAGACTTACACGATCACCGTTACCCGTGCTCCGCCAGCGCCAACTATTACCAATATTGATAGCACCACCCCAAATTACGGCTCGACGGTTAGGCTTACCGGTACTGATTTCACCGGCGCCACATCGGTACAGATCGGCGCAGCGCCAGTAGCGTCATTTAACGTGGAGAGCTCCACCTCGCTCACCTTCGTTGTGAACGCTCGTTGCTGTACAGCTGCGACGATATCGGTTACTACTTCTGGTGGAACCGGAACCTCTGGCACAACTATTACGCCTCAACCTCAATTGCCTGTCATCACATCTCAACCACAGGCAGCAACGAGAACTGTCGGGCAGAGCGTCACATTTACCGTAGCAGCAGCTGCAGTGGCAGATACCGGAACCGTGACACACCAATGGTTCAAGGGTGGAACATCAATCAGTGGCGCTACATCAGCCTCATACAGCTTTACACCAGCTGCTCTCTCTGACGCGGGCGATTACTCTGTAGTTCTCTACAACACCCTAGGTGGTTCAACGAGCTCTACCACTTCGAGCGTGGCAGCACTGACTGTAAATAAGGGAACAACCTCACTTAGCTCATTTGGTTCAATCACAAAGAGCTACGGTGATAGCAGCTTTACCATTTCGGCGCCAACAACATCTGTTCTAGGAAGCTTCTCTTACTCATCAAGTGATCTCACGGTTGCAACTGTTAGTGGATCAACTATCTCTGTTTTAGCGCCAGGCACAACAACAATTACCGCAACGTTTACACCGCAAAATTCCACTGATTACAACGCTGGGACAACAATTACCGCACTTCTAACAGTGAATAAGGCATCTCAGAGCCCACTAGTTTTGACGTCAACTGCCGGTACCTATGGCTCGACACTGACTCTCACAACAAGTGGTGGTTCCGGTACTGGCGCAGTCACATATACAACTTCGACAGCTGGTTGTTCAATCTCTGGAAGTGCCCCATATACATTGACTTCAACTGCTGAGCGAACATGTGCAGTCATAGCGACTAAGGCGACAGATATTTATTACTTGTCAGATTCTTCATCTTCCACCGGTGTAGTCATTACAGCAATTCGATACTCCATTACATATAACGGAAATCTCAATAGCGCAGGAGTTGCACCATCTGATACATCAACTTATATAACTGGTGAGAGCATCAACGTTCTTGGTTCAGGCACACTCACACGTACCGGTTATACATTCAACGGGTGGACAACTGATTCAGCAAATACAGAAACATTGTTAACGAATTCATCTACGTTAACTGTGAGCACTTCAAATGTCACGCTTTATGCAGCATGGACAGCGAATCAGAGCATCATCACCTACGACGCTAATGGTGGAATCGTTACTACGGTGAGCGATACCTTCACGACGGGTTCCACGCCGCTTCTCTTGCCAACACCTACTCGAGACAACTTCACATTTAATGGTTGGTATACAGCTACATCTAACGGAACGCTTATTGGTTTCGCTGGTGGAAATTACTCACCAATTGAGTCAGCCACGGTTCATGCCCAGTGGATTCAGAACTCACTTGTCGGTTTGCCTGATGGATCTCTCACATTTATTAACTCCTACCAAGTTTCGCAACTGATTACAGTTACCAGCACCTTTAGTACATCCGGAAATACGGTGACCTTGGTAGTTCCAGCAGGTGCGTTACCAAGTGGAACATCTGTAACGTATTGGCTGCTCTCCGATGCAGCGCAGCAGGCAGCGCCATTGCCAGGTCGAAATGATTATGTGCTTTCAATGGTGGTTTCCTGGCTTAATTCAGATGGAACTGTCCCTGATGCAGCGAGCGGAAAACCGCTAGTTATGACAATTGCTAATACCGCGATCAAAGCCGGTGCAAGCGTTTATAGCGTGGTGGGAAGCTCAGTTACTTTGCTTGGAGTTGCAACGAGAGATGGTGAAGTCTCAGTTAACCTCACAAGCGACCCACAGATTTATGTAGTTCAACCTAGGCCAGTAGCGCCATCCAATGTGGTCTCCAACTCTGCGCCGATTGCGCCAAATCAGATCGTGAAGATTACGACCAAGAAAGTTGAAACCGGACCTGTTGCTGGTGGAAATGTATTGAAAATTGAAGGATCTTTTGCGGTCACTGGTGATTGCAGAATTACACGAATAGTTATTGCAGATGTAGTTCTTCCTTTGAGCGAGTGGAGCGTTACATCAACAGAACTCTCGATCGTGATGCCTGCAAATGGCGCAGGACTTGCATCTATTCAGATCTATAACGGCTGCGTTCCTATGCTTTCAAGTATTGATTATCTCTACGCTGAAGCTGAACCTACACCTGTGGCTCCAGCACCAGTTGAGCCTCCCGCAACAAAGCCAACTCCAGTTGTGAATATTCAACCAAGCGCTTCGATGAAGAGAATTGCAATTTACTTCTTTGCTAGTGGCGCAACTACTCTTACAATGGCGCAGACTGCTGAAATCGCTAAATTAGCGAAGAAAATCAACACATCTTCAGCAAAGATGGTCTTGGTCTACGGTTTTGCTGATGCAACTCCGGGTGCAAATAACTCAGCTCTCTCAAAGAAGCGAGCAAGCACGACCCAATTGATCTTGAGCAAACTGGTGCAGGGGAAGTCGCTTCGAATCGGTTGGTATGGTTCTAGTAAGCCTTTGGCGCAGGGAAGCACTCCAAGAGATAATGCGAAGAACCGACGTGTTGAAATTTGGACGAAATAGCTCGTATTTAACTGTTTTGTAGATGCTCTGCACAACATGTAAACTCACGCCTGCAACTCGGAGACGTCGCATAGCCCGGTCGAGTGCGCCTCACTGCTAACGAGGTAAGGGGTTAAACCCTTCAGGAG
>CAJBMC010000090.1 GCA_903954055.1 uncultured Actinomycetes bacterium
ACATGAATGCATTAGAAAGAGTCGCACCAAGAAATACCTTGTCTTTCATCGCAGCAAATGAGAATGGTTCGCCTCGTTCGACAGTGGGCGGCACAAATGGCAGACGCATATATAAGAAGCCAGCAATAACAAAGGTGACCGCATCTGCGAGCAAGAGCCCTTTATAGAAATTTATATTGTTAAGCGCTAAACCAACGCCAGCGAAGAGCGTTCCGATAGAGATTCCGAAGTTCGTGACGGCGCGTTGATAGGCGCGAATGTAGACACGGGTCGACTCTCCCCCGAGCTTTGCAATCGTTGCCATTCGGGTCGTCTGTGCGACTACTCCCAACATTCCCATAATGATGTGAATGATTAGGAAGGGTAGGTAGCTATGGACAAATACCAGGCCGGCCATAGCTACACCTTCAGCGCCGATTGAAATTGCAGCAATATTTCGAGGACCAAATCGATCTGCGATGTGACCGGATGGAACGCTCAAGGTCAGAGCTAGACCACCTGCGATTGAGAGCGCTAAAGCGACCTGTGCCGGAGATAGACCCACAATTGTGGTGAAGTAAATGACATCGACAGTCATAAAAAGCCCATTGCCGATGGTGTTCACCAGGGTCGATGCAGCGAGGATTTGCAAGGTGCGCTCCTGCGGAATCGTCTTCTTAGCTAAGGTGCTGATAAATCGACGCATCCGATGATTCTATCGAAGAAGTTCTAAGGCTTCTTTCAGGATATTTCGGTGATTGCCACAGGCTCGAGCTGCATTATCTCTCCTGTAAGAGTTAATTACTTCGAAAGGAAGTGGCAATCATGTCAATCGTCTTCATCCTCCTAGGCGCACTGCCAGCTACTCTTCTCGTCGTATCCAAGCTCGGGCTCGGTACACCACCTGCTCCAGAAGCTGTTGAACTCAAGCATCTGCGCTCTACCAATACGACTAGATCTCGCGAGGATCTCTCAGTAGCAGCCTAAGTATTACCGGCAACGCCCGCACTCATAACTTGAGGCGGGCGTTACCCTTTTCTCGTGCTCAATCACCTCCTCACCTTTGCGATCTTCCTTTTGATAGGAATAGAGATTCGCTCAGGAGTCGATAATGCAAAAGCTGCAGTACTCCCATCACTTGCCGCACTCGGTGGCATGGTCCTACCTGCCGCGATCTATCTTGCACTCGGAGTGCATCGAGAAGCATGGGCAGTCGTCATGCCTACAGATGTTGCACTTGCTATCGGTGCACTAAGCCTGCTCGGTTCCACGATAAATCCGTCGGTAAGAATATTTTTGATGACGCTGGCAGTAGCTGATGATTTTTTCTCTTTGGCCGTTATTGGAATCTTCTATAGACGTGAACTCAACCTTACAAGCGCTTTCTATACTCTGGGCGCCGCTGCAATTGGCGTACTCCTGCCCGGCCGTCAGCAGATACTCAAAGTCTTGGCGCCACTTGTTACATTTGGAATTATTCCGATATACATTCTCATAAATCTCCTATTGAAGATAGACCTCTCTACCTTCACATCTGCAACCTCACTCTCAGTCGTAGTCTCTCGAGTGGTTGGAAAGGTTCTTGGGATATTGCTCACCACTTGGCTGCTGACAAGAGTTACGTCTCTCTCGTTACCTCCAAATCTCAACTTCAAAGAGGTGGTGGGAATCGGGCTGCTATCAGGAATGGGAATGACTGTCTCATTAGTCATCGCAGGAATCGTTATTAAGAGTCAATTTGTATTCGCAGAGATTAGATCGGGGCTCTTTCTCGCCGCTCTCATCTCGGGAGTACTCGGCCTGCTCTGGCTTAAGCGCTTTCCTGCTTCGCTATAACTTTATGCGCTGTTAGCCAATAGCCGAAGAAACCAATCAATAGCGCAAAGAAGACTCCCAGGTTTGCTCCCGCCCATGCGCCGTTCTTGCCGCCGAATACCCCTAGGAAATATCCCTGCCACGACAACCATGATGCAAACGGATTAGTGACAAAGCCCCAACCAACAAATGTTCCAATCGCCATTATTGAGAGTGAAGCGAAGTTCCAACTGCCATAACGGCCATTCTCCTTAAAGAGATCACCTTCTGCGTAATCACGTTTGCGCAATAAAACATCGGCGACGAATATGGCAGACCAGGCAGCAATTGGGACTCCCAAAGTGATCAAGAATCCCTGGAATGGGAAGAAGAAATCATCTGCAATCCAGACGAGATAGATCGTTCCAGCAAACATAATGATCGAGTCAATGCTTGCCGCGATATATCTCTTTACCGGCAACCCAATTGAAATGAGCGTTAAACCTGAGGAATATAGATCGAGGATTGCTCCGCCAACAAGGCCAAGAATCGCAATCAATGCGAATGGAATCAGAAACCAGGTAGGAAGCAAGGTAGTAAGTGCACCAATTGGGTCGGCAGCGACTGCGCTAAAGAGCTTCTCGCTACTTCCAGATAAAGCTGCTCCATAAATAACTAAAATCACAGGAACAATCGATGCGCCAAATACGGTCCACGTAATGACAGATTTACCAGAAACCAATCGAGGTAGGTAACGCGAATAATCGGCAGCTGAATTAACCCAACCGAGTCCGATTCCGGTTGCACCGAAGATAAGCGCGCCAATAAAACCCGCGGTGCTTCCAGAAGGAATTGCAGAAACCGCCGACCAGTTCACATCTTTAAGTGTGAGCGCCATATAGAGAAGAGTTGCGGCAACGGTGATTAAAGTCAGCCACTTCTGTAATTTCATGATGATCGAGTGACCGAGCACTCCCCCAAAGACGGTTAAGCCAATCGCAATAAGAAAACCAATCCCCATAGCGATATTGCGATCAATATGTCCGATCCGAAGAAAGACGGTTCCGGTTGCAAGTGTTGCCAGTGAGACTAGAACGGTCTCCCATCCAACAAAGATTAAATATGAGAGCAGCCCGGGAACGATATTTCCCTTGACGCCGAATGATGCGCGAGAGAGGACCATCGTTGGAGCATTTGATTTCTTTCCTGCCAATGAACTGACGCCGACGAGAAGGAAGGAGAGCACGGTTCCGAGAATTGCTGCGACGGTCGCCTGCCAGAAGGAAATTTTAAAGCCCAAGAAGAACGCTCCATATGAGAGAGCCAGTAGTGAAACATTTGCCCCACACCATGGCCAGAAAAGGGAAGCGGCTTCTCCGCCACGCTCAGATTCATCGATGATGTTGGTGCCATTGAGCTCTAATTGCATCTGCGCATCGTAGGCGATTTCAACGATGCAGGTGTGATTGGTAATGTACCGCCCAGGTCAAGAGCATCACATAATGCACCGGCAGTGTGATCGGCAACCCTCCTTCCGTGGCGGGGTGCCTTCCGAGTGAAGACCGGGCCATGGCAAGTCGTTATGGCAAGCGCGTTCGAAAGGTTAATAAAGGTTAAAAATGTCTATCTCTAGAAAGAAAATTACAGCAGCTGCACTTGCAGCCCTCGTAGCAATCTCACTTACTGCATGTGGTTCTTCAAAGGCGGCGGCATGTCCTCAGGTAAAGCAGGGCGTACTCACCATTGCTACTGACGAACCAGTTTATGGTCCATGGTTTGATAACAATGACCCTGCTAATGGCAAAGGTTATGAGGCAGCAGTTGCTTATGCAGTAGCGAAAGAACTCGGCTACTCATCAAAAAAGGTCGAATGGGTTCGCGTTCCTTTTAACAACGTAGTTGCTCCAGGATGCCGCAACTTCGACTTCGATATCAATGAATTCTCAATCACACCAGAACGTGCCAAGGTAATCGATTTCTCTACCGGTTACTACGACGTTACTCAGGCAGTGATTACAGTTGCTGGTTCGAAGATTGCCAACGCAAAGTCAATTGCAGATCTCAAGGGCGCAAAGCTTGGCGCGCAGGTCGGAACCACTTCTTACGCAACAATCACTGATGTCATCAAGCCAACCCAGCAGGCTGCGGTATTCGATACCAATGATGTTGCGAAGCAGGCGCTGGCAAATGGTCAGATTGATGGACTTGTTGTAGATCTTCCAACAGCCTTCTACATCACAGCA
>CAJBMC010000091.1 GCA_903954055.1 uncultured Actinomycetes bacterium
CCTTGAGTTGTCGGTGCCCAATACGCATCCCATCGGACTACCACTTTAAATTCTGATGGCAGGTGTGCAATTCCGCGAGACTCCATCGAGAAGTTCTTCCACTCCGCTGGGATTTCAGGAGTCGAACCGAGTGCGATTCCATAGATTCCATCATCTTCGCGGCTAATAATGATGTTGCCTTGATCATCAAACAATCCAGTTAAGAACTTTTCGCGAGGCACCCAGGTATCAAAAAATGGTGAGTTTGGATATGCGCTTTCGTAGGCAACGCGAGTCAGATCGTATTTATCAGACATTATTAAATGCTTACGCGCGAGAAATTAGATGCGCGCTTAACCTGATCGTCTGTGAGTCGTACGCCGGTGTAGAGCTCAAATTGAATTGCAGCTTGTGAAGCCATAATCTCGATGCCGGTAATGATTTCTTTACCTGCTTTTTGAGCGGAAATTACTAAAGGTGTTTCGATTGGCATTGCAATTACTTCAAAAACTACCTTTGCAGAATCAATCAGTGCCTGCGGAAATGACAATTCACCTTCGTTGCCACCGCTCATTCCGATCGGCGTCACATTAACAATCACATCATGCGCAGTGACTGAATCCAGGTCGCTCTCAGATATCCACTTAAAGCCATACTTATCTGCCAGTGCCTTGCCAGTTTGGGGATTACGAGAAGCAATTGTTAATTCCGCAAAGCCCGAATCTTTAAAGGCCGCGATAACCGCCTTAGCCATTCCGCCCGAACCACGCACCAATACTGACTTTGCAGAGTCAATCCGATGAAATTTGAGCGCCTCGACTACCGCCGAATAGTCGGTGTTATATGCCTTCAAATATCCATCGGTATTCACGATTGTATTTACCGCATCTATCGCTGCGGCAGATTGATCCATCTCATCCATAAATGGAATTACCGCTTCCTTATGCGGCATAGATACCGCGGCACCGCGAATCTTGAGCGCACGAATTCCACGCACTGCTCCCTCGGCATCATCGACTTGAAAACCTTTATATATAAAGTTGAGGCCAAGTTCTTCATAGAGGTAGTTATGGAATCGAGTGCCGATATTGCTGGGACGTGCAGATATCGAGATGCAGAGTTGCATATCCTTATTGAGAATTGGCAATTATTTTCCAAGCTGCTTTCGGATTTGATCGGCATGATCAAGGGGGTGGTTGGAATAGGTATTTATCCAGGTCCGTACTGAATATTCGCCCGACTCTGAATGTACTCCCTTGTTATCGAGCTGGGCTTCAGAGAGACGTTTCAATAAGTTGAAGGAAGATTTACGTACTGCTGAAAAGACTTCAATCGATGCAGCAACGTCGGTATCTTCATAACCAAGAGTTGGATTTTCCGCCCATTTTGCCTCGTCATATCCTTGAATAGCTGTGCCGGGTTCGGCAATCAATCGTCGTAGTCGCGCATATGACTGAGCTTCACTATCTGCAACGTGGTGAATAACCTGTCGAGGAGACCAGCCTTCAGAATCTTTATGATCCAAATCAGCGTCAGAGAGTGATCGAATGAGCGTTAGAAAAGCTTGAGTCGCGCTCTCATAGCGAGATGCTAATTCTTCGATAGACATGGCGAGAGGCTAGCAGTCTCTGAGTTATTGCTGAAGGACTTCGACTGCAAAGAGATGATCATCAACCTGTGGCAGCCCGCTAATGAGCAGGACTCCCCTAAATTCTCCATCTGATGTGAGGAGTGGGAAACCGCCACCATGAATCGCATGAGTTTCATCAACGACTCCATGCAGGGCGTGCCAATCGATTCCCTCTTCTTCAGCTTTCACACGTTCGTACATAGTTGAATGGTGGGTCAGATTTACAACGTTAGATTTACGAGTAATCCAACCTGCGTGCTCATCACTTGCACCAGGAAGTGCTTCTCTAAATACTTCTTCTCCATCGAACTCGATTGAAATCGTTATTGGATATTTTCTTTCGGCTGCAATGCGGGCAGCCTTCACGCCAATTTCACGAACAACTTCAACCGAAAGTACCTGATGAGAACTCTTCTCTTCATGCTTCAGAAGTTGGGCGCTTGTGAAATTTCCGGTTGTCTCCATAATATTTAGTGAATGTAAGGACGAAGTTCAACCTTGCGATTGCAAGCGAAGGATCCTTCAAGAGCAAGTTCATGTGCCTCTTGCCCTGTTGCTGCTTCGATAAGCCAGAAGCCGCTGTAGTAGTCCGGTGCGTCAAAGAGCGAACCTGACTTCACCACACCCTTATTGGCGCGGTTATCAATGACCGTTGCGGCGCCTGCTTCACGAACACCTGCCGCTGTAATCCA
>CAJBMC010000092.1 GCA_903954055.1 uncultured Actinomycetes bacterium
ATTTCCTATAAAACGTACCGGATCAACGGCCTCACGCGTGCCGCCGGCGGTTACGAGAACCCGCTTACCGATTAAGTCTTTCGGCAGAAGTGTTACTTCCGTGAATCTTGCGATGATCTCTGAGGTATCAGGAAATCTTCCTCGACCAACATCACCACTAGTAAGTGCACCCTCGGCGGGTTCCATGACATCTATGCCGCGGGCACGGAGCAGAGCTACATTGGCTTGCGTCGCCGCGTTATCCCACATAGCTGTATGCATTGCGGGAACAAGCAAAATGGGTGCAGTTGTTGCCAACACGAGATTGGTAAGAAGATCATCTGCTCGGCCAGAAGCGATACGAGCGATGAGATCTGCCGTCGCAGGTGCGATGACTATCGCCTCCGCCTTTTCCGCAAGTGAAACATGGCGTACTTGATCCACCGATTCGAAAACTTGGGTCGTTACCTCGCGACCAGATAGCGCTTCCCAGGTAGCTTTTCCAACAAAGTTCAAACTTGAAGGAGTCGGAACAACCGTGACCGCGAATCCACGATCTTGAAGTCGTCGCAGAAGATCGCATGCCTTATATGCAGCAATGCCGCCTCCTACTCCGAGAATGATCTCTCGAGTTGGGGCGGACATGGCTTTCTAGCTAAAAGAGTTAAGCGTTTGTCTCAAGATTTTCGATGGTCAAGAGACCTTCGTTAATCTCTCGAAGCGCGATTGAAAGCGGCTTCTCGTGGACATATGTATCAACAAGTGGTCCAACGTATTCGAGAAGACCTTCATTGAGTTGTGAGTAATACGCGTTAATCTGACGCGCGCGCTTTGCCGCATAGAGAACGAGTGCGTACTTTGAACCGCTCTTATCGAGAAGTTCGTCGATAGGTGGGTTTGTGATTCCGTCGACATGTCCGCTCATGGGTGCTCCTTCAAATCGTTTCTTTAATTTCCCGCTGGAAGTCTATTTCGAAATACTTTAGGCAGAGGCCAATCTTATCAGGCTTGCGACCACATCCTCGACCCGCTCATTGACGATCACCGTATCGAAGAATGAGGCTGCTGCCAGCTCCTCCTGGGCAAGGGCCAATCTCGCCGCCCTGCGCTCAGGTGAATCTGTGCCTCGTCCTTCTAATCGAGAGACGAGCTCTTCCCATGATGGTGGCTCGAGGAAAACTAGGTGCGCCTCCGGCGAATGCTCTCGAACCTGTTTAGCGCCCTCAATCTCAATCTCCAATAGAACATGTATTCCTTTAGCTAGCGCTTCATTAACAGCTGCCGCTGGAGTGCCGTATCGATTACCAGCAAACTCTGCCCATTCTAGGAATTCATCATTTCGTATCGCTTCATCAAAGCGTTCGTTGCTGTAGAAGAAGTAATCCACACCTTCACTCTCATTAAAGCGAGCGGCACGAGTTGTAGCAGAAACACTGACCCAGAATCCATCAACTAATCGAAGCGCCTTGGCAACAGAGCTCTTGCCTACACCGCCTGGACCGGAGAGGACGAGCAGCCGTCCGCGTTGGTGAATATTTGGAATATCAAACTCCTTCAATAACGATTGGCGCTGATGACGACCCAACCCTTGAATACGTCTCGTCGAAGAGATTTCGTACTTCTCCATTAACGACTGGGCTCTTATTTTTCCGTATCCAGGTATTGATTCTAGTAATTCTAAGACTCGCATCTTTGCAAGCGCTGGACTTCGTTCGGCGGAGTCAAGCAGTTGCGCAAGAGTTATTTCGCCCTTATTCAACCTATTCTTAAATTGTGCTCGCTCTTGCCGTGATGCCTTTGCAATCTCTAGGGCGCGATTTCGCTCCTCATCACTGAGTCGTGGAGGAAGAGCCATGCATGGATTCTAACCAAGAATTTGATGCGCGATATCAGCCGCAGCCTTCTTCATAGCCGAAGCTCCATCAGCCCAAGCGCCGGTGATTGGTCGACCAATCACGACATAGTTAGCTCCCGCTGCAATCGCAGCCTCGGGAGTCATGGTGCGAACTTGATCATCGCCTCCAGCAGAGCCGGCGGGGCGAACTCCAGGAGTGATGATGATTGGCTCGCTACCAACTGCCGACCGAATCGCCGAAATCTCTAACGGCGAAGAGACAATTGCTTTAGCGCCAGCTCGAACTGACATGTCAGCGAGAGCTACTGCGCTCTCTAAAGCAGGATTTGCGAAACCGATTTCAAAGAGATCCGCTTCTGAGAGCGAGGTAAGAATTGTTACCGCAGTAATCTCGATGTGCGGAACTGCCTCCGAAGCGGCTTTTACCATCGCACTACCGCCAGAAGCGTGGACTGTGAGAAAACGTGGATTGATATCTGAGATAGCACGCGCAGCCGATGCAACTGTATTTGGAATATCGTGCAGCTTGAGATCAAGAAAAATATCCACCCCAAACTCTTCCTTAATCGCATTAACACCTTGCGCACCAAATGTAAGAAAAAATTCCAATCCCAACTTGTAGACACTGACGCTATCTCGGGTTGCTTCTATCCAGCGCTTTGCAACTTCTAGATCTCGAGTATCAACAGCAAGAATGATTGGTGCGCTCATAACTGAACTCCTTTATCGATGGGCATAGCCAACTGCCTGCTTGAGTGAGGTGAAGCCTCGTTGAGCCAATAGATCTCGCAACTCTTTTTGAATCGAAATCAGCGCTGTGGGATTGCCGAAACTTGCGGTACCGACAGAGACACCGGAGGCGCCAGCGAGAATGAGCTCGAGCGCATCACGGCCCGATGCAACGCCACCCATTCCCAAGATTGGAACATCAGGAAGAGCCTCATGAACCTGATAAATGGCACGGACTGCAACAGGTCTAATTGCAGGACCAGAAAGGCCGCCAGTCTTACCGCCAAGATGGGGTTTCATCGTGTCAAGATTTATCACCATACCTAAGACAGTATTGATAAGCGCTAACCCATCGGCACCCGCATCGACGACGCCTTGTGCAACATCAACGATATTTGTCACATCGGGGGTGAGCTTCGCGAGAATAGGAATTTCACCACCAATAACTTTACGGACTCCATCAATGACTCGTGCAGCTGTCTCTCGATCCGTCGCGAAAACTAAGCCGCGATTTTCAACATTGGGACAAGAGATATTTACCTCGATGGCGGAGATACCTGCGGTAGAACGGATCTTTCGCGCCAGAACTGCATACTCATCGACGGTCTCTCCTGCGATTGAAACAATTACTCGGGATCCTTGTGAGAGCAACCAGGGAACATCATTTG
>CAJBMC010000093.1 GCA_903954055.1 uncultured Actinomycetes bacterium
AAAGCCCATTGTGAGACCGGTGTCGGTGTTAAAACTTTACCGCGCCCAGCAGGTCGATCGGGCTGCGAGATGACACGAACCAATATGTACTCACTCTTGAGGAGGGCTTGCAGAGTTGGAATCGCGACCGCCGGTGATGCTGCCACCGCTAGCCGCATCAACGACCTCGACCAAAGGGATCATGTGGCGAAACTTTGATTTGTGGAGCGGCGCCAGATGCCGTTGCTAGACCGAACCATTCAGAGTCGCGAATCTCCTTCATTGCCAATTTTCGATCTTCAGTTGAGAGACGATCGATGAAAAGAATCCCATCGAGGTGGTCGGTCTCGTGCTGAAGTGCGCGGGCGAGTAATTCGCTTCCTTCAACGACAATCGGTTCGCCATGCATATTAAATCCCTTTGCAACCGCTCGCATTGCGCGCGGGGTTGGATAAACCAGATCCGGAAAGCTAAGGCAACCCTCGTCACCATCTTGAAGCTCTTCACTTAAATCGAGCGAAGGATTTATGAGATGGCCAAGTGCGCCATCAACATCCCAGACAAAGACTCGAAGCGGCACTCCAATTTGAGGAGCAGCCAGACCAGCACCTGGGGCAGCAAGCATTGTTTCGGTGAGATCACGTACGAGCACTCGAAGTTCCTTATCGAAATCTTCTACAACCGCAGTCGGCGTTACCAATACCGGGTCCCCAAAATGGCGAATCGGTTGAATAGGCATGGGCTCAGTCTATCTAACGAGAAAGTGAATAAGGGTCAATTCTTAAGGTCGGTAAGGGCTTTTTAGCAGCACTTCGACGTCGCATGAACTCATGTAGCGTTGCAACTAAACTTTCGCTTTCAGCGATCGCTGCAGTGAGAATAAGAGTCGCCCTCTCATCCTTCGAAATCGGTCCAAGGATTCGTGTAGTAAGGGGAAGGCGTCCTTCCTCGTGTGCAGTTTCGAGCGCGTTCTTAAAGCGAATCACCTCAGACTTCTCCATAGTCAGAGTTGCGGTTCGCACATAAGGCGGAAGGCTCAGCTGGGCGCGTTCTGCAAGATCATGGTGAATTGCTACTGTTGGATTCCACGTTGAAAGTGCGGTAGAAATCGGATTTCCGTCATCTTGTATCAAAATCACAGGTGCACCGGATTTTGCCAGCGCTGCGTGCGAGAAATACATCTCGCGAACTCTCTCACTCGATCTCATATCGGGCTGATTCAAAAATCGATTTCCTTCAAGGATAACCACCGCGGAGTAACCAGCAGATGTACTTGGAGCCATTGATGGAGTCGTTACAACTATTCCATTTTCAACATCCTCAGTTATCGGATGATCACCGGTCGACAACCTTGCTGGTACACCTGGAAAGAGAAGGCCGATCTCATGGAGATGGCGATCGATGCCCCGTGACAGTAGGGATGGCTGATCGCCATGACACCAGATGCATTTCCATGACGGAACCGCCTTCAGACAATGGCTGCAGGAGATGAGGGCGTTCGCCGAGGTCTTTTGATGTGCTCCCCCGCACTCACACCGGGAGATTGTCTTACATTTACCGCATCGAATTGCTTGCGCGTAGCCTTTTAGCGGAACTAGAAATAGGACTGGTCCAGAAGATAGCGCACTCTTGATGGGAGCTAATGCCCGAGATGGAATAAGTTCGCCATGAGGTTGAGAAATCGTTGAAACTCGTACCTTTCCGCGAGTGCGCTTGAAATCTACCCATCCCTCGTCGATGAGTCGCCCAACTTCAGCGCTTGGTGAGTACCCAATCAAATGAAGCTGCGCCACTGAGCTTCGACTTCGCAGCAACGCTATATCTCGTACATTCCAACCAGGCGAACGCTGTTCATAGAAATGCTCAGATCCCTCATTAAAGATAACTAGGTGTGCCAGATTGTGGACTGGCGCAAAGATGGATGATCTCGTTCCGATTACGATATTTGATGCGCCGGTACGTACCGATAAGAAATTTCGGAAGTACTCAGATTTTCCTAGGTGTGAATCGAGGACAGTATGCGCGATACCAGCAAGATCGAGCTGACGCGAAAGGGATCGAACCTCCCGCGAATCTGGAAGCACGACGATTACGCCACCATCTCGAGATAAATCAGCCACTTTCTTTGCCATGAGTTCTTGGCGAGCTTTCGCTGGAGGTAGTTGGAGATACTGAGGTTTGCTCGGTTTGAGATTAGGCATTTGTTCTAATGGATGATAAATGAACTCCTTCTCGATACTTGCCATTCGCTCCGGCACCGCAGAGCGGATGAGATCGAAGGGGTGTGCTGCATATCGCTTAGCAGCATCAGCGATGAGTTGGATAATCTCCGGAGCCAGTAATGGAATCGTTCCGATCACCTTAGAGATTGATTTCAGCCCGGAAGAGACTTCAGAGGATCGCGCAATGACAACACCAACAACATCACGCCCGTTAAAGGGAATTGAGACGAGAGCTCCAACCTGCGCAGTGGCAGATAAATTTACCGGAACAAGATAGGAGAACTCTTGATCAAGGTGATAGACCGAAGAATCTACCCAAATCTTCGCAACGGGAAGATTGAGATCTGGTTGTTGCACCGGCGCGGGGATGAGCTCACGCTTTAACCGGAGCCCACCCTTAACCATCAGCGCATCACGTGAGAGAAATTACTTCACTGCTGCTTGCAGCGCTGCAACACGATCGGTCTTCTCCCAGGTGAAATCCGGGAGCTCGCGACCGAAATGTCCATATGAAGCGGTCTGAGAGTAGATAGGTCGTAGAAGGTTGAGGTCGCGAATAATCGCAGCAGGGCGAAGATCGAAGACCTGAGTAACAGCATCCTGAATCTTATTGATGGCGACACTCTCGGTTCCAAAAGTTTCTACAAATACTCCAACAGGCTGGGCCTTACCAATTGCGTATGCAACCTGCACTTCGCATCGTCGCGCCAAGCCTGCAGCGACAACATTTTTTGCAACCCAGCGCATCGCATACGCTGCTGATCGATCTACCTTTGATGGATCTTTTACAGAGAAAGCTCCGCCGCCGTGGCGGGCCATTCCGCCGTACGTATCAACGATAATCTTTCGACCAGTAAGTCC
>CAJBMC010000094.1 GCA_903954055.1 uncultured Actinomycetes bacterium
CCACTTCCACTCGCTTGCGATTTCCGATTCGATCCGCCGGCAAAGTCGAGATATCAATCTCGGGAATGAGAACTGGGCAACTCGAAATTGGAATTACTTGATTACTGCGTTGCGCAATAAATCCAAGCTCTCCACGAGCATTAGATGTTGCGGCATATCGTGTTCGCCAGTGAAGAGGCGCTGAGACCTCTTCGACTTCTACATCCACCTCCATCTTTGCGATGCGAGCAAATTGCTCGGCAATTACATCGGATTTGAGTTCGCGCTGTTTGGTCGGATCAATATGCTGAAAATCGCAACCGCCACATACGCCCGCATAATGGCAGGGTGGCTCTCTGCGAGAGCTGCTCGCTTCAATTACGGCAACAACGTCACCGCGAGCAAATGACTTTTCTAAGCTGGTAATTTCCACTTCGACAATCTCACCCGGTATCGCATGACGAATAAAAATCACCGCACCCTCGTGGCGGGCGATGAAGTGACCCCCATGAGCGACCTTCTCAATCTCCACCCGAAGAATTTCGCCGATATGGAGCTTTTTTCTCGTTGATTCGGTCATAGAGATAAGAGTAAGGGAGTAAGTTATGCCCATGCACGTAGTCATCATGGGTTGCGGCCGCGTAGGTTCATTGCTTGCAATCGAGCTTGAAGCTAACGGTCATTCAGTGGCAGTTATTGATCAGTCGAAAGAGGCTTTTCGTCGTCTCGGTCCCGATTTCAAAGGTCGCACCATCACTGGTGTCGGCTTTGATCGCGATACCTTGCTCGAGGCTGGCATTGAAGGCGCTGGCGCATTTGCTGCAGTTAGCAATGGCGATAATTCAAATATTTTGGCGGCGCGAGTAGCTCGTGAAAGTTATGGTGTGACAAACGTTGTTGCACGAATCTACGATCCAGGCCGCGCAGAAATTTATCAGCGCTTAGGTATCCCAACTGTGGCAACTGTTATTCGGGCAACTGATCAGATTATGCGCCGTCTCACTCCAGAGGGTTCACGCTCGGAATGGCGCGATGCCAGCGGAACTGTTCAACTTGCAGAGGTACATCCGCATCTTGATTGGTTTGGTCGCTCCATACACGATATCGAGGCTGCCGCCGACTTGCGCGTCGCCTTCCTTACTCGCTTGGGCGAAGGTCTGATTCCAGAAGAAGGAACAGTCTTGCAAGATGGCGACTTAATTCACATCATGGTTCGAGATGAAGATCTCGCAAAGGTAGAGGCAATTCTCGGAAAGTCACCGGAGGCTTAAAGATGCGTATTGCAATCGCTGGTGCAGGAAATGTTGGACGCGCTATTGCTCGAGAACTTCTCGACAATGGCCATCGCGTCCTTTTGATTGACCGTGATCCGAAGGCGCTCAAGCTTGAATCTGTTCCAGATGCCGAATGGTTGATGGCCGATGCTTGCGAAATCGCATCACTCGATAAAGCAAGTCTCAATGATTGTCAGGTACTTGTCGCTGCAACCGGCGATGACAAGGTAAATCTTGTCGCATCATTGTTGGGAAAGACCGAATACGGCGTTCCACGCGTTGTTGCTCGCATCAACCATCCAAAGAATGAGTGGCTCTTTGATCATTCTTGGGGCGTTGATGTAGCGGTATCAACTCCTCGCATCATTGCCGCTCTTGTTGAAGAAGCGGTAAGCGTTGGAGATGTTGTCCGACTCTTCTCTTTCCGAAAAGGTCAAGCAAATCTCGTTGAATTAACACTTCCCGATACATCAACCTGTATTGGCAAAACCGTCGATGAAGTTGAGCTCCCTGAAGATGCATCACTTGCTGCCATTGTTCGTGATGGTCGCGTCTTAACACCATCGGCATCGGATGTCTTTGTCGCTGGCGATGAGCTCCTCTTTGTCGCCTCAACGCTTGCTGAGGCTCAACTCAAAGATTGTTTTATCTCTAAGGCTTAATCAACTTAATCTTGGTGAGGCTTTACCACTGGAACATCTTTAAGAATAAGCCAACTTCCATAGGCGGTTGCTATAAATAGCGGATAGCCCATTGCGAGATTGACTGTCCCCAAGAGATTGAGATTTCCACTTCGGTAAATTGGGTACTGCACTGCAATTCGAATAAAGAAGAGTGAGACCCACAACCAGCCGGTGCGAAGGTATGCAGCCTTGCGCGCTGGATTATTGCGCCAGAGCAGGTTCTCACCAAGGATCGGTCCAAGCATCAATCCAAGAATTGGCCACCCAGCGAGATTTGCAATTAAGTATGCAGTTCCATATGCGAGGTTGGTGAGAAGTTTCGGCACAAATACATCGCTCGGATTTCCAGTTCGATTGGCAAACCAAGCACAGATAAGCGCACCTACCAGGCCGCTAAACGCATGCTGGACCGTGTCACGCATCGCAAGTCTAAGAATTGTGAGCACAATCGAAATCGCGACTGACGAATATAGGGCTTGATGCAAATTGTGGTGAAGGTTGAATGCAACTAAGAAGACGATTGATGGAATACCAGAATCAATCAGCCCTTTCTTGCCGCCAAAGGCAGCTAAGACCTTATCGCGATCCGCGTTGTCACTCATGATCGTCCTGTCGATCCAAAGCCACCCTCGCCGCGACCAGAGCCGGGAAGATCGGTGACCTCAATAAACTCTGCACGTTCGACCTTTTGGAAAACTAGCTGCGCAATACGATCTCCGCGATGGAATGTGACAGATTCGCTTGCATCATGATTGATCATGATGCATTGGAGTTCGCCTCGAAATGCGGCATCAACAGTTCCTGGCGCATTGACCATCGTCACGCCATGTTTGATTGCAAGTCCTGAGCGAGGATGTACTAGCGCTACATAACCATCAGGAAGAGCGATCGAGATACCGGTGGGAACAAGTGCGCGTTCTCCGGGCGCTAATGTGATGTCGATACGAGAGTAGATATCTGCACCTGCATCTCCGCCCTTTGCATAGCGAGGAAGTGGAAGTTCGGGATCGAGGCGGGTAATCAATACCTGTAAATTGTTCATGGATTGATATTGAATTCTGGATCGACAAATGAGAGAAGCTCAGGGTTTGCCTTGATTGCAGCAATGTATTCAGCAGGGGCATTCTCTAAGAAATGTTTCATAGGGACAATGATAAAGAGTGAAGCAGCGCGCACCGCAAGAGGACCATCTGGTGCGTTGAGTCTTCCCTCTGCCTCAGAGTAAACCTTTCGCCCTTGCTGGCCAGTGATACGTGCTGAGATAAAGAGCGTCGAACCGATCGGCACAGGCGAGAGAAAGTCAGTCTCTAAACGAGCAGTTACTGCAGGTGCACGAAGCAACCACATTAACTTTCCGAGCGCCTCATCAAAAGCAAGTGATAGCAATCCGCCATGCGCAAGCCCTGGGGCACCTTGATGATTTTCGGTAACAGTAAATTGCGCCGTGATATTAAGACCCTCACCAACACGAGCCTTGAGATGGAGACCGGTTGGATGAAGATCTCCGCACCCAAAGCAATGTTTAAAGTGAGAAGGTAACTCGGATCCAGTCGCCGGTGATTTGGGGTGGCGCTCCGGGATAATCGAACCCTCGGGAGGAGTGGTGCTTGCTACTCGACTCATGAGATAAGGCTACTTGATGAGATAGCCACTAACCTATCTCTATGGTCTCAAAGGCGATATATAAAGAAGTGATTCGTCCCCCATTGTGGCTGATTGCCTTTATGTATTTCATGCTCTTCTCATTAGTGCTTGCTATCTGGGCAGCCTTTAATGATGCAATCGCGATTAATGCCTTCGCAATCTCGGTTGTGCTGGGAATCGTTGCAATCTATTTCTCAAGTAAAGAGATTCTGATTGATCAAAGTGAGCTTCGTGTTGGTAAGGCTCATATTCCTATTATCTATCTCGGAGAGATGGAGATTGTAGGTAAGAAAGATTTCGGGAATGCACGGACGAGAGGTGCAGATCCGGCTGCATTCTTTGCACTGACCTTCTGGGTTTCCGAGGGAGTAAAGATTGAGATTACTGACCAGAGAGACCCAACTCCTTACTGGTTAATCTCAACCCGAAAGGCGCAGCAACTATTAACAGCGCTGAAAAAAGCAAAGAATATTTAGGCGCAATCCTTACAGATTGCCTTTGCGCCTTCACCCTTTGCAAGTTGAGTCATGTGGTGAATCAAATAGCAGCGAGAGCAGGTGAATTCATCAACTTGCTTAGGAACAACGCGTACTGCAAGTTGCTCTCCTGATAAATCTGCACCAGGAAGTTCAAGATTCTCTGCCGCTTCAGCTTCATCAACATCAATTTGGCCGGATTGTGCATCAGCACGTTTTGCTTTGAGTTCTTCGAGAGACTCCTCGTGTAATTCCTCGTCGGTCTTACGGGGTGTGTCGTAATCTGTTGCCACTGATCTCACCTCACCTTCATCGATATTGAGTGAGGAAATCCCTCACCGCGTGCGAATAGTCGCGCATAAAGCTGTGATTTGCCTGTTATAACCGTCGGCGTGTCGCCTTTATTCCCGATTGAGGGCGCGCTCAATAGATTGCGCAAGGGCTCCATCAACATATCCGTGAATATGGGTTCCTTCTGCGAGATGTTCCTCTAAAAGAATCTCGCCAGTCTCATGAATTGCGTGTACCAAGTCACCACGTCCATAGGGAATGACTGAGTCAATTTCAACACTTGGGTGAGGTAGAGATTTCTCAATTGCGTGGATTAAGCCATCGATTCCAAAGCCTGATTTAACTGAGAAGGCATAACTATTCTTCTCTTTTCGCAAGAGTTCCATTACAACTTCAGGTGCAGCGATATCAACTTTATTGATCGCGATGATTTCCGGAATCTCTCCCCCGCCAATTTCATTAATAACTTCTCGTACTGCTCTTATCTGCTCAAAAGGATCTGGATGTGAGCCATCGACTACGTGGACGATTAAATCTGCACCAGAGACTTCTTCCAGAGTTGATTTAAAGGCATCGATTAATTGGTGTGGAAGGTGGCGCACAAACCCAACTGTGTCGGAGAGCGTGTAGATACGACCTTCCGCCGTTTGCGCCTTGCGAACTGTGGGATCGAGCGTTGCAAAGAGCGCATTCTCTACCAGAACTCCAGCCCCGGTAAGCGAGTTGAGCAGCGAAGATTTTCCGGCATTTGTATATCCGGCGATAGCAACGGATGGAATGTTATTTCGTCTGCGCTCTTGGCGTTTGGTATCGCGCGCGATTTTCATCTCGGTAATTTCACGACGCAACTTCGCCATCTTGTCGCGAATACGGCGACGATCGGTCTCGATTTTTGTCTCACCGGGTCCACGTCCACCGATACCTGCGCCACCTGCGGCGCGACCACCTACCTGGCGAGAGAGTGAATCTCCCCATCCACGAAGGCGAGGCAAAAGATAAGCAATCTGAGCTAACTCAACTTGCGCCTTACCTTCGCGAGATTTTGCATGTTGGGCAAAGATGTCCAGAATCAGAGCAGTTCGATCAACTACCTTCACCTTTAACTTATCTTCTAATGTGCGTAGTTGGGATGGTGAAAGTTCGCCATCACAAATAACGGTATCGGCGCCGGTCGAGCGAACGATTGCTCGTAAATCCTCTAACTTTCCAGAACCAATATAGGTCGATGGATCTGGCTTATCTCGTCGCTGAATCAAACCTTCAAGAACTTCGGAGCCGGCAGTCTCTGCCAATGCTTTCAGTTCTGCAAGAGAGTTATCCGCCATCTCAGCGCTGCCCTCAGTCCAAACACCTACAAGGACTACTCGCTCTAGTTGGAGCTGGCGATATTCAGCCTCTGAGATATCTTGAAGCTCAGTTGAGAAACTCTTAACACGTCGTAAGGCATGGCGATCCGATAAGTCTTGCTGTGATTCAACTTCATCAATCTCATCGGCATCAAAGTCTGCAGCGGCGCGTGCGCTTTCGCGTAATAAATCTTCAAATAATTTGTCGTAGCCATCATCGTGCGAAGTCATTGTAGGTAAGCGCTGACATCATGATCTTCAAGAAGAAGTGCGGGACCAGTTAAGGTGGCGTTGGAGTGACCATCGATATCGACTACGAGACGGCCGCCGGGAGGATAGATAACCCATCGGGAAGGTAGCGACTCACCCGATTTAAGTGTTGCGGCAAGTGCGACAGCACAAGTGCCGGTGCCACATGATTGAGTCTCGCCACTTCCGCGTTCGTGAACCCGCATCTTTACTTCATGGTTTGCCATGATTTCAACAAACTCGACGTTGACACCCTCTGGATAAGAAGTTGCCGGAGAAACTACTGGGGCTGATTCGAGAGATCCGAGCGTCGAGAGATCTTCCGTGAAGACGACTGCATGCGGGTTGCCAACGTTGATATTGAATCCTTTGTAAGTGGCGCCATTAACTTCAGCACTTACCTCTTCTGTTTCATCGTAGAGCTTGCCCATGTTGACTGAGATATCGTCCTCGGCCGGTACCCGGAGGTGTTTCAATCCATCCCGAGTATTAATCGCAAATATTCCTTCGCGTTGGTGGCCCTTTGCAACGAGATAGCGCGCCATCACTCTGATGCCATTTCCGCACATCTCCGCGAGCGAACCATCGGCATTGCGGTAATCCATAAACCACTTACCATCATCACTTTTTATGATGCGGATAAGGCCATCGCTTCCAATGCCGGTGGTGCGATTGCACATTGCGGCTACCTGAGCCGGGGTGATGAGAAGCTGATCAGCTTCATCAAAGATGAGCAGGAAATCGTTATGGGTACCGTGGCCATATGTGGCGATAACTGTCTTCTGCATTGTGTTACGAGTTTAGCCGTTGCTCGATGAATGCGAGACGTGATTGACCCTCGCCAATCCATTGGATTCGTTGATCTCGCTTAAACCAGGTCTCTTGGCGGCGCACATATTGGCGGGTAGCGACAATTGTTTCTGCTATCGCCTGGTCTTCAGTAATCTCACCATTTTTCATCGCAATTACCTGGGCATATCCGATGGCTCGCTGGGCTGTGGGGCCAGTAAGCAATCCATCCTGAATGAGTGATTCAACTTCATCCACTAGACCATTTTCAAACATTCTATGCACACGTGACTCGATTCGGGGGGCAAGTGAAGCGCGATCCATCGCAAGTCCGATATGAAGTGCATCAGGGTATCGATGGCTGGTATCGCTCGGAAGATTTGCTGAATACGGAGCACCAGTAACTTCGATAACTTCCAGAGCGCGAATAACGCGGCGAGTATTTGCCGGTTCGATTGCAGCGGCAGCTTCTGAATCTAGTAGCCGAAGTCGTGAATACAGTTCGGCGGTTCCGAGGAGTTCAGCCTCTTCCTCTAGCTTCCTCCGAAGTAGTGGATCAGTTTCAGGAAAATTCATCTCATCGATAATGGCTTTGATGTAGAGGCCGGTTCCACCAACGATGACTGCGGCTTTACCTTTGCTTCGAATCTCATCAACTGCGGTTCGGGCTAGCGCTTGATACTGCGCCACCGAGGCAGCTTCATCGACCTTCAAAATATCAAGTAGGTGGTGCGGAATCCCCTGACGCTCTGCCGGCGATAATTTTGCAGTTCCGATATCCATTCCTTTATAGAGCTGCATCGAATCTGCATTAATGATCTCGCCGTTAAATTTCTCAGCTACCTCTAACGCTAAATCACTTTTGCCGGTTGCGGTCGCTCCACAGATAATGATGAGAGGTGCGGACATAGCTACCGCTTTACCGTCGGAATTCCCAGCATCGTTGGTGCAGCTTCGCTTGATTGGCGATTGCGCGCCTCAAAAGCATCACCGCCCCGAGTAGGGATAAGTGAAAGTGGCTTTCCAATCAGATAATGAGCAGACGCTTCGCTAATTTCCACATCGACGAAATCACCAGGTCGAACACCTTCGATAGGTTCAAAGTGCACTAGACGGAAATCTTCGGTTCTACCCGTAATTCGACCGCGATCGCCATCGCGACGGCCTTCTATCTCATTGACCATGACGCGATGAGTGCTTCCGATAGCGCTCTGATTAATAGAGAGTGAAATCCGCTGAAGGTGCTCATGTAGTCGCGTGTACCGATTGCCGACTACTGCTTCATCAACTTGGTTTGGCATTTCACCTGCAGGTGTACCCGGACGAATGGAGTACTTATATGTGTATGCCGCCGCAAATTGAGCCTTTGTAGCAAGTTCCATCGTTGCTTGGAAATCTTCTTCAGTTTCTCCAGGGAAACCAACAATGATGTCGGTAGTAATCATTGCGTGAGGCAGAGCAGTTCGGACGCGATCGAGAATTCCTAAATACTTCTCACTGCGATAAGAGCGACGCATCGCTTGCAGAATTGAATCAGAACCGGATTGCAATGGCATATGAAGATGTGGCATCACATTGGGCGTCTCCACCATTGCTTCAATCACATCATCGGTGAAGTCACGTGGATGTGGAGACATAAAGCGAATTCTTTCCAGTCCTTCGATAGCCCCAACCTCTCGGAGCAACTTGGCAAATGCGCCCTTCCTGCCGGCCTCTACTCCGTAGGCATTAACGTTCTGCCCGAGCAACGTTATTTCTATAACTCCTTGCGCAACTAAAGCTTTAACTTCAGCGAGCACATCTTCTGGCTCGCGATCTTTTTCGACGCCTCGAAGTGTTGGAACAATGCAGAAGGTGCAGGTGTTATTGCAGCCGACTGAGATTGATACCCAAGAGGTAAATGCAGAGAAGCGGCGAGCAGGTAGAGTTGATGGGAAATGCTCGAGAGATTCAAGAATTTCAATTTGTGACTCTTCTTCAATCCGCGCACGCTCTAGCAAAATCGGTAAAGAACCGACATTGTGAGTTCCAAAGACGACATCAACATATGGCGCCTTCTGTAAAATAGTTGATTGATCTTTCTGAGCGAGACATCCACCCACTGCAATTTGCATCGCCGGATTAGCCTTCTTAATGGGCGCCAAGAAGCTGAGATTTCCATAGAGTTTATTGTCAGCATTTTCACGAACCGCGCAGGTATTAAAGACAACGATATCTGCCTGCTCTCCCGCTTTTACTGGGATATGACCTGCCTCATCTAAGAGGCCGGCGATACGTTCGGAGTCATGGACGTTCATCTGACATCCATAAGTCTCAACCAGGTATGTGCGCGCCATTGCTATCGATTCTTCTTTGCGCGAAGTTCAGCTTGCTCGGAGCGCCAGGATGCGATTGCGGCATGGTTTCCACTTAAGAGTATTTCAGGTACATCGATTCCACGCCATTGCGCAGGCTTAGTGAAGTTAGGGTATTCAAGGTAGCCCTCGCTGTTATGTGACTCTTCGGCGAGCGAATCTGGATTACCAAGTACTCCTGGAATCAGGCGAGTAATCGCCTCAATCATCACCATCGAGGCAACTTCTCCCCCGCCTAATACGTAATCTCCGATGGAGTATTCGTGTACCGAAATATTTCTAGATACGAACTCTGGTTGTGAGTAGTACTGGCGAATGCGATCATCGATTCCCTCGTAACGACCACATGCAAAAATCAAATGCGAACGCTTCGAAAATTCTTGCGCCACCGGTTGGGTAAATTGCTTTCCGGCCGGTGTAAGGATGATCAAATCACTGCCATCACTCATCAAGGGATCTAACGCCTTACCCCAGACCTCAGGCGACATCACCATGCCAGCGCCACCGCCATAAGGAGTGTCATCTACTGCGCCGTGAACTCCGACCGCCTGATCGCGAAGATTATGTACTTCAATCTCAAGTAAACCTGCGCTCTGAGCCTTACCCAACAGTGAGAGTTTGAGCGGTGAGAGGTACTCAGGAAATATAGAGATGACATCAATCTTCATTTAAATCGCACCTGATATTTCTGGTGGAATTACTGTCATTCGCTTATTGCGTATATCGACCGTCGGAACAAGTTGGCGGACAAAGGGAATCATTACCTCACCGGATGCCGTGTTGATAGCAAGGACATCTTGGCCGGGAAGATTGAGTACCTCAGTAACGGCCCCAAATTCACTGCCATCTTCTAAATAGGCGATACAGCCGATGAGCTGAAGCACGTGATAATCATCTTCATCTAGGCCAGGTGCATCGATATCAACATCGGCATAGAGAAGTTCGTTGCGAAGCTCCTCTACTTGGTTGCGGTTTTCAATTCCCTCAAAGCCAAGGAGCAGGATTCCATTATGCACACGTGCAGAAGCCACGGTGAGAACACCGTGGCTATCTGTCTCTAAACGTGATCCAAGTGCGAAACGATCTTCCGCTTCATCTGTTCGCACCTCGATCGTCGCCTCACCAAGAATTCCGTGGGCTTTACCGATACGTCCTACATTAAGGCGCATGACGTAATCTCCTTTATTAAATCTGGAGAAAAATTAGCGAAGTTCGTCAGTATCAATAAGATCAACGCGAACACTGCGACCAGCGAGCGCGCTTACGACTGTGCGAAGCGCCTTCGCTGTACGACCGTTACGACCGATGACCTTACCGATATCTTCAGGATTGACGCGGACTTCGAGAGTTGCCCCACGACGGCCGTTCTTCTCCTTGACGTTGACATCGTCAGGGTTATCTACGATTCCCTTAACGAGGTGCTCTAGAGCTTCGTCAATCATGGTTATTCGGCAGCTGCTTCTTCAGCTGGAGCCTCTGCAAGAGCTTCTTCAGCTGCTGGAGCTTCCGTTGCTGGAGCCTCTACGACGGCCTCTACAACTTCTTCAACAACTGCTTCCACAACTGCTTCCACTGCAACCTCTGCCACAGCTTCTGCTTCTGGTTCTACAGCTGGAGCTGACTTAGCAGCAAGCTTCTCTTGTGCCTTCTTCTTCAAAGTTGTTGCACCCTCTGCAGGCTCTGACGCTGCTGCCTTAACAGCTGCCTCATAGGCAACGACCTTCTTAGGCTTCTCTGCAGCAAACTTAAGTGTGCCTTCAGTTCCTGGAAGACCCTTGAACTTCTGCCAATCGCCAGTGACCTTGAGCAACGCTGTAACAGCTTCAGTTGGCTGTGCGCCTACGCCAAGCCAGTAGAGAGCGCGATCAGAGTTAACCTGAATGATTGATGGCTCTTGTCCTGGTACGTAGCGACCAATCTCTTCAATTGAGAGACCGTTACGCGCCTTACGTGAATCTGTAACAACAATGCGGTAGTACGGTGTGCGGATCTTTCCAAAACGCATCAAACGAATCTTTGTAGACAAAGTGGTGTTGCTCCTAAAAAAGTGTGTCAGCGTGAACTCGATACAGCGGGGTGCGTAACGGTGTTCATCCGACGGCGGATTTGGATGTTGTAGGGGTAGAGGGCCCTTCAACAGGTTGCTTATTCTGCCAGCCAACCCCTCTAATGACGAAATTGAGTCTGGCCGCCGATATTGAGCCGCAAAGCCCTATGCGTGCCGCACAGAGCCTTTGCTTTCCTCAATATCTACGAATTCTCTTGTGCCCTCTTAGCCGGGTTACCTGAGCGAGATTTCTTCTTGGCCGGCTGCTGAGCCATCTTTGGCGCCCCGCCCATTGAGGGCATAGGCATACCGGGTGGAAGAGCCAGGCCGGGTGGAAGAGCCATGCCGGGTGGAAGAGCCATGCCGGGTGGAAGAGCTGGTCCTTTGCCACCGCGCATCGACTTCATCATCTTCTGCGCAGCGGTGAATTTCTCAACGAGTTTATTGACATCCGATACGGCTCGACCGGAGCCAGCTGCGATACGTGCGCGTCGTGAACCATTGAGGAGTTTGAGGTCCCTACGTTCGGCAGGTGTCATTGATTGCACAATCGCTTTGGTGCGAGTGATCTCAGATTCATCGAAGTTATCAATCTGTTTCTTCATTGCGCCGGCACCTGGAAGCATTCCAAGTAACTTGCCCATATTGCCCATCTTCGACATCGCCTCGATCTGCTCAAGAAAATCTTCTAAGGTGAAATCTTCACCCTTAATAAATTTATCCTCGAGCTTCTTTGATGTCTCTGGGTTAAAAGCTTTCTGAGCTTGCTCTGCGAGAGTTGCAACGTCTCCCATTCCAAGAATGCGAGATGCCATTCGCTCTGGATAGAAGATATCGAAATCTGCAATCTTCTCGCCATTGGAGATAAACATAATGGGGCGTTCGGTCAGTGATGCAATGGAGAGAGCGGCGCCACCTCGCGCATCTCCGTCTAGTTTGGTCAGGACAACGCCGTCAAAACCAACGCCGTCGCGGAAAGCTTCAGCTGTCCGAACTGCATCCTGGCCGATCATCGCATCAACGACAAAGAGAATTTCATTGGGATTAATTGCATCTCGTATTGCAGATGCTTCCTTCATAAGGTCTTCATCAACACCTAGTCGGCCAGCGGTATCGACAATGACCATGTTATGTAATTTTGATTGTGCAAATGCAACGCCATCACGTGCAACCTGCACCGGATCGCCAACGCCGTTTCCGGGCTCTGGCGCAAAGACGGGAACGCCGACAGATTGACCTACAACTTGTAATTGGTTGACGGCATTTGGTCGTTGTAAATCTGATGCTACGAGAATCGGCGTATCACCTTGATCTTTATAAAACTTAGCAAGTTTTGCCGCCAGCGTTGTCTTACCGGCACCTTGTAATCCAGCGAGCATGATGACGGTCGGTGGGTTCTTTGCATAACGAACTCGTCGCGCTCCCCCGCCCAGAATTTCGGTGAGCTCTTTATTAACTAATTCAAATATTGCCTGCGCCTGATTGACACCGGATTGCAAAGTGGGAAGAAGCTCTAAAGATCCGGTGCGAACCTTTTCAATAAATTTTTCAACTACCGGAAGCGCTACATCTGCCTCGAGCAAAGCTTGGCGAATCTCTGCCGTCGTGGTTTCGATATCACTTGCCGATAATTTGCCACGGTTGCGAAGTGAGCCGAAGACTCCTGAGATTTTGGAAGAGAGCGCATCAAACATAGTGGCGCCATACTACTTGAGTGAATCTTGAATTCGCGAAGTAACTTCAAGCGCGCGTTCAGCCGTAAGAGCTCCCCCACCAATCTCGGTGACATATAAGGTATCGATAGCTTCTGCGCCGAGAGTCGTGACAATTGCCGATTTAATATCGATATTACATTTGCGAACAGTGTCGCCAATGGAGAAAAGCAGCGCAGGGCGATCATGGCTTCGAACTTCAATGACCGTTGCATCGGTAGCTGCGGCGAGGAAAGTCTCCACAACTGGGGCAGGTACCGGAATAGTCGGCATCTGCGCATATGCCTCAATGCGAGCTTGGATTCGCTCTGCTAATTTTCCTTCAGATTCAAGGCCACGAGCAAGTTCACGTTGGAGATCCTCGCGAGTGAGATCTGGCGCATTGGGATCTGGAACAACTATCCACTCCATCACTGCAACCTGACCAATAGTCTTTGTTCGCGCACTTCGCACATCTAAACGTAAAACATTGAGTACGCCTGAGACGATTGATAGCAAGCCAGTTTTATCGGGCGCGATGATTTCAACAGCGTAGAGACTTCCTCGATCTTCAATTACGACATCAAGCCTTTCGGTTGCAGCCCGCGCAATCTGACTCTCGCTCAGTTCAGGTTGTGGCACCACAGTGTTATCTGTCAGCGCTAACTTGGTCTTTCGAACTAATTCATTGACAAGTGATGCTTTCCAATCACTCCACGCAGCACGACCGGTCGCTTCACCATCGGCAATGCTCAAAGCATGTAGAAGCTCAAGTGTTCCAACATCAGTGATGACTTCTGCAACGCCGGTAATCGTCGCCGGATCATCGAGATCTCTTCGGGTCGCAGTCGCTGATAGCAAGAGGTGATGCTTGATTAAGGTTTGAATGACTGCGACATCTCCACTGTTAAATCCGATTCGCTCCGCGAGTGGCTTGATCAGAATTTCGCCCCGTAACGAATGATCTTCCTGAGTGCCCTTTCCAATATCGTGAAAGAGAGAGGTAAAGAGAAGCAGGTCTGGTCGATGCACCTCGCGGGTGAGCGCGGCAGCAGAGACCGCTGTCTCAACCATATGCCGATCTACAGTGTGTCGATGAAGCACATTACGTTGTGGCAGCGAGCGAACCCCGCGCCATTCTGGAATCCAGTGAAAGAGAATTTCTTCCTGATCAAGCGCTTCAAAAATCTCCACCATCGCAGGTCCGGCACCGATCAGTGAGATGAGATATTCACGGGCTTCACGCGGCCATGGTTCAGGGAGTGCTCCGCGCCCCGCATCGAGCGCATCCGCATAAATTCGAAGCGAATCGAATGAGAGAGGTAATCCCAATTGCGCCGCAGTTGCCGCCGCTCGTAATCCGATTACTGGGTCGCTATCAATATCAAATGTCGAGTCGATAACTACCTGTTTATTGATAACAGAAATTCCTGGTGCGATGAGAGTAGATCTACCTTTGCGAAGGAATCTTCCAATCCCTCCGCTCTCTTTATGTTGATATTGATACCAGGCCATCTGCATCAGGTAATCAACTGCTCGAGCAGATTGGGCAACGTCACTCATAAGAGCATCGGCATCCGAATAACCAAGAGCTTCCGCAACTTTATCTTGCTCGGTAAAGAGGAGGCGATCTTTATCGCGACCACTTGCCAGGTGAAGCGCCTCTCGAACAGTTGAAAGTAATGACTCTGCCTGACTTACGCGCTCCATTGGTAGGAGAAGTGCTCCCGATAAATTCATAGCTCGAAGCGCAGTAATATCTCGTAGCCCGCCACGCGATTCTTTAAGGTCGGGCTCAAGCAAATATGCGAGCTCGCCATTGCGTTCATATCGCTCTTCAAGTGAGCTCTTGAGTTGGTTAAGGTACCGATCGGAATTGGCTCGCCACTCTGAGAGCGCCATATTCTGCACTTCAGATACGAGGTCTGCATTTCCACAAATCAATCGGATATCAAGGAGACCCATCGCAACTTTGAGGTCATCTTGTAACGCCGAGCGAACTTCTTGTCGCGTCCGCACTGAGTGATCAACTTTGATTTTTCTATCCCACAGCGGATAGAGAACTCCGTTAACTATTGCGCTTAAAGTATCTGGCGCTACTTCGCCTGAGTGGATGAAGACAATATCTAAATCTGAGCCGGGAGATAGTTCGCCGCGGCCGAAACTTCCGACCGCGGCGATTGCTATCTCTCGAGAATCTGCGCCACTTGCAATGAAGAGCTCTGAGATAAGGCGATCGTTCTCGTTAGAGCGCGATCGCCTCTCTCGTGTACCCATGGCGCGATTCTATTCTTTATTGCTGCAATCTAACTAGGTTTAGATTGCGTTGTTTAGATTGCGTCAGGGCCGCGCTCTCCCGTGCGAACGCGGACAACTTGATCTACTGGAGTAGTCCAGACCTTTCCATCACCGATAGAACCAGTTCCTGCAGCCTTCACGATGACATCAACGATATTTGCAGCATCTGCATCGTCGACGAGAACTTCTAGGCGAACCTTCGGAACGAGATCAACTGTGTATTCAGCGCCGCGGTAGACCTCGGTATGGCCTTTCTGTCGTCCGAATCCACTTGCCTCAGAGACTGTCATGCCGGTGATGCCTGCAGCTTGCAGCGCATCCTTTACCTCATCGAGCTTAAATGGCTTGAGAATTGCTGTAATGAGTTTCATAGCGCTGCGCCTCCTCGTGATGAACTTGCATATTCGTAAGCTGATTCAGCATGTTCCTTAAGGTCGATGCCTTCGATCTCTGCATCCTTAGAGATGCGGAAACCAATCGTCTTCTCAATTGCAAAGCCGATGATTAATGTGACGATAAATGAGTAAGCAAGAACGAGACCAACACCGAGCGCTTGCTTTCCAAGGAGCGCGGTTCCGCCACCATAGAAGATTCCATCGAGACCAATGCTGTTAACAACATGTGTACCGAAGAGACCAATTGCTAGCGAGCCCCAGATTCCACCGACAAGGTGAACACCTACGACATCGAGTGAGTCATCGAAACCAAGCTTGTACTTCAAGCCGACCGCAAGTGCGCAGAGCGCTCCCGCGATAAGTCCGATTACAACTGCAGCCCATGGTGCGACGAAAGCGCACGCTGGCGTAATCGCTACAAGTCCTGCAACTGCACCTGATGCTGCACCAAGCGATGTTGCATGGCCATTGCGAAGTTTTTCAACCAGCAACCAACCGATAAGGGCGCCAGCTGTCGCTACTTGGGTATTCATAAATGCAAGGCCTGCAGTTCCATTTGCAGCAAGTGCAGATCCGGCATTAAATCCAAACCAACCAAACCACAAGAGACCTGAGCCAAGCATGACGAGTGGAAGTGAGTGAGGACGCATTGGATCTTTCCGCCATCCCACGCGCTTTCCGAGAATGATTGCGAGAGCAAGACCTGCTGCACCAGCATTGATATGTACCGCAGTTCCGCCAGCGAAATCTTCTAGGCCTTTGCCTGCAAGGAAACCAGTTCCGGTGACGGTATCGCCAACTTTGTTACCAAATGCGAATACCCAGTGAGCGACTGGGAAGTAAACAATTGTTGACCAGATTGCTACAAAGATTGCCCAAGGCACAAACTTTGTACGGTCTGCAATTGCACCAGAGATAAGTGCTGGAGTAATGATTGCAAACATTAATTGGAATGCAGCGAAGACGAGAACTGGGATTGGATAGACGCCACCATTGTTGGTGAAATCATTTACTGCTCCCCCAAGACCGCTGAACGAGAAGTTTCCATACCAAGCCGATCCTGCCTTGTAACCAAAGGCGAGTTCAAAACCATAAATAACCCAGAGAACGCTCACTATTCCGATTGTCACCATCGACATCATCATCATGTTAAGCACGCTCTTAGTACGGACCATTCCGCCATAGAAGAACGCAAGTCCCGGGGTCATGAGAAGAACTAGTGCGCTGCTGATTAAGATAAAAGCAGTGTCGCCACTATTGAGAACTACATCTCCCATTGATAAACCTCACTTATAGGTAAATTGACTAAAGAAACTCGCCATTGAGATGGGAGAAAGGTCGCAAAGTCGAGTTACAACTCCTGGCAAGCTGAGTTAATGGGAGGAAACAAAAGCGGGCCAAATGTTTCAGTTATGTTACTTGGGCCGCCACAATGCAGCCTGCACAATTAGCTAAATAGGCCGTCGAGATAGTGCGCGCTATCAAATGGTGCGAAATCCTCGATGCCCTCACCGGTGCCGATAAATTTGATGGGAAGGTCGAGCTGGCTCTCAATCGCAAGTGCTACTCCCCCGCGGGCGCTGCCGTCGAGTTTGGTCACAATCAGCCCCGTAACCTCCACGGCTTCACTAAAGAGTTTTGCCTGAATCAAACCGTTCTGCCCCGTTGTGCCATCGATAACCAAGAGAACTTCGGTCACTGGCACCGATTTTTCGATCACTCGCTTTATCTTTCCCAGCTCTGCCATCAAATCATTCTTGGTGTGAAGACGCCCGGCAGTATCGATAATTGCATAATGGCGATTTAGCTCGGTCGCACGTTTGACTGCATCAAATGCAACTGAGGCCGGTTCGCTCTGATCTTTACCGGTAATAACTTCGACTCCAACTCGCGCGCCCCAGGTAGCTAGTTGATCGACTGCTGCGGCACGAAAAGTATCCGCCGCCCCAAGTACAACCGAGTGTGATGCCTGATGTAGATATGAGGCGAGCTTTGCTACCGATGTGGTCTTTCCGACGCCATTAACACCAACTACGAGAATTACTGAAGGGCTTGCAGGTGGAGCAAGTTCGCGCGCCTTCTTGGAGAGATGCGAATGCAAAATATCTCGTAAGGATGATTCTGCATCATCGCCTTTAATCTTCTTCGCCTCCGCGATTACCTGCTCAGTCAAAATCGGACCGAGATCGGCGGCAAGTAATTCAGTTGTGAGCTCATCCCAATCTAAAGCCGATGCAGTTGATTCGCCTTTGAGTTTTGCTACAAAGCGCGAGAAGAGACCCATGGTCGTAGAGAACCTTTAGGCGCTGGCGCTCTCGCGCAGACGCTGCGAGATTACTTCAGTGACACCGTCGCCACGCATTGTGACGCCATAAAGCGCATCAGCGATCTCCATCGTGCGCTTCTGGTGAGTGATCACGATGAGTTGAGAACTTTCGCGAAGTTCTTCCAGGATTCCCAAAAGTCGGCCGAGGTTTACATCATCAAGTGCGGCTTCAACTTCATCAAGGACATAGAAAGGACTTGGGCGAGATTTGAAGATTGCAACCAGCATTGCCACAGCGGTCAGAGACTTTTCTCCACCTGAGAGCAATGAGAGTCGCTTGACGCGCTTTCCTGGTGGGCGCGCTTCAACATCTACACCGGTATTAAGAAGATCATCAGGGTTTGAGAGGAAGAGCTTTCCTTCTCCACCAGGGAATAAACGAGCGAAGATATCCTTGAAGTGTGCTGCAACTTCGGTGTACGCCTCCATAAATACTTCCTGGACCTTGTCATCAACTTCCTTGATGATGTCGAGAAGATCTTTCTTGGTGCGCTTCAAATCTTCAAGCTGCTCTGCGAGGAACTTTAAGCGCTCTTCCAGCGCGTTGTACTCCTCGAGTGCAAGTGGATTGATCTTGCCGAGGAGATTGAGAGAACGCTCTGCGGATGCAAGACGCTTCTCTTGTTGTTCGCGGCGGTACGGAATTAACTCAGTCGCGACAACTTCACCCTCATCGGTCTCGAAGAACGTTGGTACATCCTTATCAGGACCGTACTCATTAATAAGAGTTGGAATATCAATACCGAGCTCTTCAACTGCCTTTGTCTCAAGAGCTTCGATACGCATACGTTGTTCGGCACGTGCAATCTCATCGCGGTGAACACTTGTTGTTAATTGGTCGAGCTCGGTTGTGAGCTCGCGGCCACGTGTGCGAACTGTCAATGTCTCGCTATCGCGATCGTTGCGAGAAGTCTCGAGTCGTTGACGTTCAGTTGCACTCTTAGCGATTGAGCGCTCAATATGAATCAAAGCTTCATAGGCTGCCTCCGCAATCGCCTGCGAAATAATTGCGCCTCGTGCACGTGCGCCGCGGCGGGCAACTGCACGTTCAGATGCTTCGCGCTCGGCATGGGCGGCATCTTTGAGCGACTGTGCACGTGCTGCAATTGAAGTCACGCGTTCTTCTGATGTACGAACTGCAAGACGAGCCTCCATCTGAGCAGTTCGCGATGCTGATACTTCTTCTCGAAGGCTTTCGGCGCGAGTGCGATCTGGCTCTGCAATTTCGCCATGCTGTCCGAGTTGGGATTGAGCGATATTTAATTCATTCTCGTCGCGGCTCTTGGCCGATGATGCCTCAGTAATTGCATTGGTGAGGCGTTCAACCTCTGCAGCTGCAGATTTCATATTTTGGCCAGAGACGGCAAGTTGCTCGGTGAGCGCTGCGATACGTGCATCTGATTCATTGAGCTGAGCAAGCGCTGTATCAAACTCGCTCTGCTTTCCCTCAACCTCACGCTGCGCAGTCGAAATTTCAAACTTAAGGCGGTCACAGGTTCGAGTGAGTTCTTCCAGCTGAGATTCGAGTCCGGAAATGAGAGATTGAATCTCAATGAGTGAGTGGGATGAAGCAGATCCACCACGAGCACGACGAGAGGTAATGACATCCCCATCACGCGTGACGACGGTCAGGTTCTTATTATCACGGAGGATGTTCTCCGCTTCGCGCGCGCTTTCTACGACAACAGTGCTACCTAATAACTGCGCAAGCAGCTCTGAAATCTGTGAAGAACGAACATGTGAAAGTAAAGAGGTGAGGTGGCCAGGGACTGTGCCAGAACTTTGGGCGCCGGGCTCGTAGACAAGTACATCTGCTTGACCAAGATTTTCACTTCTCAAAGTTGTCAGTGCAGAGACCGCTGCATTGATATCACGCACAACAACTGCATCTGCCAGAGTTCCTAAAGCAGCTGCGGTCGCCGCCTCCCATCCTGAATCAATCTGAATAAGGGAGGCAATACTTCCGAGCAGATTTACTCCGCGTGAATCACGTACGAGCGCTGCTGCACCATCGCGGGAGGCAGAGGTAAGGCGCATCGCTTCCAACTTTGATTCAACTGAATTTCGTTCACGATCAGCAGCGCGCTCGGCATCAATCAAATCTGAGTGCTTCTTCTTTGCGTTATCGAGTGCGCTCTTTGCAATCTCAAACTGGGAGTCGAGACCGAGTTCGCCAGCATCTGCGCCGGCAATTTCCATTTCGAATTGGCTATAGGCAGCCTTTGCATGATCGACTCGTGATTGTGCTTCGCTACGAGCGCTTGTTAAACGCGAAATCTCTTCTGCATTTGCCTCAAGTCGGGCTTGGAGAGATTTGATATGTCCTTCTTGGCGGGCAGTTCCTTCGCGCTGATCTGCAATCGCTCGCAGCGCAGCATCGATTGTTGCCTCTTCTGCTTTCAGCGCCGCTTCCAGTTCGGCCAGTGTTGTGGTCGCACTTTCAAGGGCGCGCTCTGCCTCTGTCGTCTCTTGACGAAGTCGATTCTCTTCTTCGATCAGCGTTGCTGCCTCAGCCTCGAGCGCTTCTGGATCGCGGCCAGCTGAACGCGCCTCTTCTGCCTCTTCTGCCAAGAATCGTGAACGCTCTTGGGCAAGTGATTGAGTTCCACGGAACTTCTCTCGAAGTCCAGAGAGGTTGTAGAAATTCTCTTGTGCGGCGATCAAAAGCGGTGATTCAAACGCTACCTGCGCATCTAACTCTTCTTCACGCTTGCGGGCTTTATCAAGTTCGGCCTCAACAGATGCGCGACGTTCACGAAGGGCGTTCTCGTCAGCGACTTCTGCATCTAGCGTCTTTGAAAATGCAATGTAATCATCGGCAAGTAGGCGAAGTCGAGCATCGCGAAGATCGGCCTGGATTGTTGCTGCCTTCTTCGCAACTTCTGCCTGCTTACCAAGTGGGCGGAGTTGGCGGCGGAGTTCAACGGTAAGGTCATTTACGCGGGCAAGATTTGCCTGCATTGAATCGAGTTTGCGAGGCGCCTTCTCTTTACGTTTACGATGTTTGAGAACACCGGCGGCTTCTTCAATGTATGCGCGGCGTTCTTCAGG
>CAJBMC010000095.1 GCA_903954055.1 uncultured Actinomycetes bacterium
ATTAGCCCTCGAAGTACCGTGATATTTATCGAAGAGGAACGAACTAAATCTCGCACTGCAGATTTGATAGAGACTAACGAAGAGTTCTTACAAGCTTCATGGTCAAATGCATCTCTCGGTGGCGCAGCACCGATGCCGGTGGATCAAGTGACATATATGCAATGGGATTCACTCTTTGAAGAGATCAACCGAATTGGTCTTGGTCACCTCGCACTCAATAGTTTCGGCAGCGATCTCGATGAGAACGCATATTTCACTGATTTCACGGGAATCGAACCGATGCGCGGCAATGTCGAGCGCCTCTGTCAATTACTTGGTGATGGGCTTAATCAGCACCAGACAGTACTCTTTGCCGCAACCGGGCATGGCATGGCAGAGAGATATGCGGGAATATTTAGAGACTCCGATTTACCTGTTCAGTTAAGCCCTTCTCTTGCAGCGCGTCCAACGAAAGGTTCAATTCACGTCTTTCAATCAACCCTTGCACATGGATTTGCAAGCGAAGACTCTGAACTTTTATTTATCACTGAGCGCGATTTATCTGGAAGTAAAGTCACATCTAAAGATGCGGCACGTATGCCGACAAAGCGTAAACAAGCTATTGATCCACTAGAGCTTAAGACTGGCGACTTCGTTGTGCATGAACAACATGGAATCGGTCGCTATGTCGAACTTGTTCAACGAACTGTTGGTGGTATCACCCGCGAATATCTCGTTATCGAATATGCGCCAGCCAAGCGCGGTCAACCCGGCGATCGCATCTTTGTTCCAACGGATACTTTGGAGCAGGTGAGTAAATATGTTGGTGGAGAAGCACCAGTGGTACATCGAATCGGTAGTGGTGAATGGCAGAAGGCGAAAGGTCGCGCCCGCAAAGCGGTGCGCCAAATTGCTGGTGAATTAATTCGCCTCTACGCCGCACGTACAAGTGCTCCAGGTTTCGCATTCTCACCAGATACTCCGTGGCAGCGCGAACTCGAGGATGCATTTAGTTATATCGAGACACCTGATCAGCTCTCAACAATCGAAGATGTAAAACGAGATATGGAACGTCCGTACCCAATGGATCGCATCATCTGTGGCGATGTCGGCTACGGAAAGACGGAAATTGCGATCCGCGCCGCATTTAAAGCGGTTCAAGATGGAAAGCAAGTAGCAGTTCTGGTTCCGACAACTCTTTTAGTTCAGCAACATACAAAGACCTTTGCCGAACGTTACTCAGGCTTTCCACTCAAAGTTGCAGGTATCTCTCGCTTTAATACTGCGAAAGAGAGTAAAGATATTTTGAAAGAACTAGAAGCTGGTTCGCTCGATGTCATAGTTGGTACTCATCGCTTGTTATCGAACGATGTAATTTTCAAGGATTTGGGCCTCGTAATTGTCGATGAAGAGCAACGCTTTGGCGTTGAACAGAAGGAATCTCTCAAGAAGATGCGCACGACTGTCGATGTACTTGCGATGTCTGCGACACCCATTCCTCGTACGCTCGAGATGGCTGTGACTGGAATTCGTGAGATGTCGACGATTACTACTCCACCGGAAGAGCGCCACCCAATCCTGACTTATGTCGGTCCATCGGATGAGTCGCAGATAAAAGCAGCTATCCACCGCGAGCTCTTACGCGATGGTCAGATTTTCTATCTCCATAATCGCGTCGACAGCATCGATAAATGCGCCTCACATATTCAGGAGATGATTCCAGAGGCGCGCGTTCGCGTTGCACATGGTCA
>CAJBMC010000096.1 GCA_903954055.1 uncultured Actinomycetes bacterium
AGGCGCAGGTAAAAGTTGGAGGACGCGGAAAGGCTGGCGGAGTAAAGCTCGCAGTCGATGCGGCAGATACTTTTGAGAAGGCATCAGCCATTCTTGGTATGGATATCAAGGGCCATACAGTTCATAAGGTGATGATTGCCCAAGCTGCACCCATCGTTGATGAGTATTACATCTCAATTCTGCTTGATCGCTCTAATCGCACATTCCTCGTGATGGCATCTGTTGCTGGTGGAATGGAGATTGAAGAAGTTGCACATACTTCACCAGAAAAGTTAGCAAAGGTGCCTGTCAGTGCAGTTGATGGAATTGATATTGCACTTGCAAAGAAAATAATTGCTCAGGCACAGTTCCCATCAGATGTGGCCGATCAGGTCGCCGATGTTCTCGTAAAATTATGGGAGACATTCCAATCTGAGGATGCAACGCTCGTTGAAGTTAATCCACTTGTTAAGACCGAAGATGGTCGTATCGTCGCGCTCGACGGCAAAGTATCGCTCGATGAAAATGCAGATTTCCGTCAGCCAGATCACGCAGCCCTTGTTGATACAGCTACAGCTAATGCACTTGAAGAGGCGGCGAAGGCTAAGGGGCTTAACTACGTCAAGCTTGATAATGGTCAGGTCGGGATTATCGGCAATGGCGCTGGTCTTGTGATGTCGACTCTCGATGTCGTCGCATATGCCGGTGAAAAGTTTGGTGGAATGCGTCCAGCTAACTTCCTTGATATCGGAGGCGGTGCATCGGCGCAGGTTATGGCGGATGGACTTTCAATCATCCTTGGTGATCCTGATGTGAAGAGCGTATTTGTCAATGTCTTCGGCGGAATCACCGCTTGCGATGCTGTCGCTAACGGAATCGTGCAAGCGCTTGAGCTTCTCGGTGCACAAGCAACGAAGCCGATCGTGGTTCGCCTCGATGGCAACAATGTCCTCGAAGGACGTGCAATTTTAAATGCTGCGAATCACCCATTGGTGGAGCAGGCGGAAACGATGGATGGAGCAGCATCACGCGCTGCAGAATTGGCGGCAAAGTAATGTCAATCTTTATCAACTCATCGAGCAAGGTAATCGTTCAGGGCATGACAGGTTCTGAAGGAACAAAGCACACTCGCCGCATGTTGGCCTCAGGCACAAAGGTTGTCGGTGGAGTAACACCAGGCAAGGGTGGACAGGTTGTCGATATCGACGGCACTTCACTCCCAGTCTTTAATACTGTGGCAGAGGCAATCGCTGCAACAGGTGCAAATGTCTCAGTCGTCTTCGTTCCGCCTAAATTTGCAAAGGCTGCCGTTATCGACGCAATCGATGCGAGGATGCCTCTAGTTGTTGTGATTACCGAAGGAATTCCGGTCCATGACTCTGCATACTTCTACGCATATTCATTAAAGACTGGAACAACCCAGATTATTGGTCCGAACTGCCCAGGTCTGATTAGCCCAGAATCTTCAAATGTCGGAATCATTCCTGCTGACATCACAAAGAAGGGTCCAATCGGACTCGTCTCTAAGTCAGGAACACTTACCTATCAGATGATGTATGAACTTCGAGATATCGGATTCTCAACAGCTGTTGGTATTGGTGGCGATCCAGTTATTGGTACAACTCACATCGATTGCCTTCGCGCATTTCAAGATGATCCAGAGACGCAAGCAATTGTGATGATTGGCGAAATCGGAGGAGATGCCGAAGAACGTGCCGCTGCATTTATCGCAGAGTATGTAAAGAAGCCGGTAGTCGGTTACGTTGCAGGATTTACCGCTCCAGAGGGAAAGACAATGGGACATGCAGGTGCAATCGTCTCTGGTTCTTCTGGAACAGCGCAAGCTAAGAAAGATGCGCTGGAAGCAGCTGGTGTAAAGGTCGGTCAAACTCCTAGCGAGACTGCGCGCTTGATGCGCGAGATTCTCGGCCGCTAATTTAACGATGCAACGCGTCCTCTCGGTCTCGTTGTCTCACGCAATTCGTGGAGCAGCACTGGTGCTGCTCCCGTTTGCTTTTATCGCACTCGTTGCTTGGGCGACAGCAGGTAGTGCCACCGGAACAACAACAGATCCGATTCGTGGCGCTGCCTGGATTTGGCTCGGTGCACATCACATTCCATTTTCGTTAGCGCTACCGCCAACGGGATTGCCTGGATATTTCTCTTATCTTCCATGGGGTGCGATTGCTCTACCGTTTATCGCAATACGTACGACATTTAACCGTGCTCTCGATCGCCTGCAGGGCGACTTCCATGACATCAATGGAGTGCGCACAACGTATTCGATCTTTTATGCGATTATCGTGACAGCGATGGCATATCTCGCCTCCTCGCCGACAGTCTCTCCACAGTGGTATTTAGCCCCGATCTTTGCATTCTTCATCGCAATCATCGCAACACTCACATGCGGTCAAAAGATTAGGTTGTCGGCTGCAGTCCTGGTTGCCTCTCGCATCGCCGCAATCATCGTTGGAACATTTATGGTTTTGATCGGTGTCTTGTTATTTACTCACTTCGCTGAAGTTAAACGTTTATCGGTCGCGCTCCAACCAGGCATCTTTGGCGGAGTCTTACTCTTGCTCCTTAACATTCTCTATCTTCCCAATGCTGCAATTGCACTAGCCTCTTACGTTGCAGGATCAGGATTTGCAGTAGGTGCGGGAACTTTAATTTCTCCATGGTGGTATCACAGCGATCAAATTCCAGTGCTACCCCTCCTTGGCATCTTGCCGACTGGTCGCCACCCCCTCTTTGTTGCGGCGGCTCTCTTCTTCATTGCAATAGGAGTCTTGCTTGTCTATTGGACCCTTGATTCTGGAATTCAGCTTTTAGCCCAGAGCGCACTCTTTCTTGTGGTGGCGCTGATTCTCCTTGCCTATCTCTCCAGTGGTTCACTCATGACCAATGAGATGGGTTCCTTTGGAGTCTCAATCTGGAAATTCGGATTGACTTCCATTATAGAAATTGCAATCGGAGTCATTGCTACAACATTTGCTCTAACTCGGATTAAGCGATGAAACGTATTCTCGTACTCGCCTCTGGAACAGGTTCGCTTGCGCAAGAGATTTTTGATGCAGATTTCTCAGGTGAGGGCGCTGAAGTAGTTGCGCTCATCTGCGATCGACCTGATGCACAGGTATTGCAGCGAGCGGAAGTTCGACATATTGAGAGCTACACAATTCCGATGTTGCCAGATCGTGCGCAGTGGAATCTCGAACTTGAAACGTTGATTGCTGCGCTGCGCCCAACACTTGTTGTGAGCGCTGGCTTCATGAGAATTTTGCCGGAGGCAATTACTTCGCGCTTCAGAATTATTAATAGCCATCCGGCGTTACTTCCACTATTTCCTGGCGCACACGCAGTTCGCGATGCACTCAATGCTGGCGCTACCGAAACTGGCACAACTATTCACTGGGTCGATGCCGGGGTAGATACTGGCGAGGTCATCGCACAGGAGAAAGTTGAGATTTTGGCGGGAGATACTGAGGAGTCGCTTCACGAGCGTATTAAGATTGTCGAACGCGGTCTCATTGTTGCGACCATCCGCATGGTTCTAGCTCATTTGGAGTCCCAATAATGTCTGATCGCAAACCAATCCGCCGCGCACTAGTCAGCGTCTATGACAAGGATCGACTCCTTGAATTAGGAAAAGTTCTCGCTGAGGCAAATGTAGAGATTCTCTCTACCGGCTCAACTGCCAAGACCCTACAAGAAGCAGGAATCGCAGTGACAGAGGTCAGCAGCTATACCGGTTTCCCTGAAATCATGGGCGGTCGAGTAAAGACGCTACACCCACGTGTGCATTCAGGAATCTTGGCGGATCAAAATAATCCCGAGCATCTCGCCGCTATCAAAGATCTCGATATCGAACCTTTTGATCTCGTAGTAATTAACCTCTACCCATTTTTAAAGACTTTGATGTCTGGTGCCAGCTTTGAAGATTGCATCGAACAGATTGATATCGGTGGCCCTTCAATGCTCCGAGGTGCGGCGAAGAATCACGGTTCAGTCGCTGTTCTCTGTCACGAGCACCAGTACGACGCAGCGATCGCTGCTATCAAGGCAGGAGGCTTTACCGCGCAAGAACGTAAAGAACTTGCACTTGAAGTTTTCCGCACTACAGCTGAATACGATCTCACTATTGCAAGTTGGCTCGGCACCACGATTTCAATGGAGATGCCAGATTGGCTTGGTCTCATCTGGAAGCGACAGAACACTTTGCGCTATGGTGAAAATCCACATCAGGGTGCAGCGATTTTCGCAGGTGGTCCTCCGGGAATCGTCAGCGCAATCCAATCCCATGGCAAAGAGATGTCATTTAATAACTACACAGATGCAGATGCCGCTTGGCGCGCAGCTCTCGATCACTCCGAACCGTGTGTTGCAATCATCAAACATGCAAACCCTTGCGGCATCGCAACCGGTCGCGACATTGCCGATGCCTATGCAAAGGCGCATCTCTGCGATCCCGTCTCTGCATTTGGCGGAGTCGTTGCAGCAAATCGTAAAGTCACCGTTGCGATGGCAGAGCCGTTATCTCAGATATTTACCGAAGTAATTATCGCCCCTGAGTACGAACCGGAAGCGCTAGAGATTTTAATGAAGAAGCCATCGATTCGAATTCTCACCAATCCGATTACTCGCATATCACCGTTCGAGCTTCGCCCGGTATCAGGTGGAGTACTCGTGCAGCAGACAGACCTCATCAGCGCCGAAGGCGATGATCCAAAGAATTGGAAGCAAGTAACAGGTGCACCAGTAAGCGCCGAAGTTCTAGCCGATTTACATTTTGCATGGCGTGCGGTGCGCGCTGTGAAGAGCAATGCAATTCTCTTAGCCCACGATGGCGCCGCGGTAGGAATCGGCATGGGGCAGGTCAATCGCGTTGATTCAGCAAAGCTGGCAGTAGACCGCGCTGGAGATCGCGTTAAAGGTAGCGTTGCAGCATCAGATGCATTCTTCCCATTTGCAGATGGCCTTGAAATCCTGACCAACGCCGGCGTTGCCGCAATTGTTCAACCTGGCGGTTCGGTCCGCGATGAAGAGGTAATCGCTGCAGCGGAAAAGGCTGGCGTAGCAATGTTCTTTACCGGCACTCGCCACTTCTCTCACGCATAACTACCTGTAATAGATAGGCTTTCGATATGACCGCACAGATTCTCGATGGCAAGGCACTTGCCGCAGCAATCAAAGAGAACCTAGCCGCGCGCACCGTTGCACTCAAGGCAAAGGGAGTTACTCCAGGACTCGGCACAGTTCTTGTAGGAAATGATCCTGGTTCCCATTCATATGTCGGTGGAAAACATCGCGATTGCCAGGAAGTTGGAATCAATTCAATTCGCGTCGATCTTCCCGCTGATGCGACGCAGGCGGATGTGCTTGCCGCTATACGCGATCTCAATAACGCAAAGGAATGCACCGGATACATTGTTCAACTCCCACTTCCTCGTGGAATAAACACACAAGTTATTTTGGAGGCAATTGATCCGGCAAAGGATGCAGATGGTTTACATCCGATGAATCTTGGTCGTTTAGTTGCAGGTTATGAAGCACCGCTTCCATGTACACCTCGCGGAATCGTAGAACTTCTCAATCACTACAAAGTTCCATTAA
>CAJBMC010000097.1 GCA_903954055.1 uncultured Actinomycetes bacterium
GGATACACACTTGCCAACGATGTGACCTGTCGCGAATTGCAGAAGAAGGATGGCCAGTGGACTCGCGCTAAAGGCTTCGACACCTTCTGCCCACTTGGCCCATGGATTGAGACTGATTTTGTGCCAGGCACCCAGCGCATCACTACAACTCTTAATGGCGAGATCAAGCAGGATGCAACTCTCGCCGACATGATCTTTAAAGTGCCAGAGATTATTAACTTTGTCTCGAGCGTGATGACGCTACTTCCTGGTGATGTCATCATCACAGGTACACCTGCCGGTATCGGTCCTATGCCAGAGCGTTCTGTCGTTGCAGTATCGATCGAAGGTCTCGGTCAACTAACAAATAAGGTGAGTGCTCGTCCATGAGTTCTAAAAAAGTAAAAGTTCGATTTGCACCTTCACCTACCGGCGACCTCCACGTTGGAAATATCCGTACCGCGCTCTTTGATTGGGCATTTGCTCGCCATACAGGTGGCACATTCTTATTTCGTATTGAAGATACTGACACCACTCGCGTTACCCCTGAATACATCCAAGCTGCAATCGATACCTTAAAGTGGCTTGGACTCAATTGGGATGAGGGACCAGAGGTAGGTGGCCCTAATGGTCCATATCTTCAATCACAACGCCTCGATATCTATGCAACATGGGCGCAGAAGTTTCTTGATCAGAAAGATGCCTATCACTGTTACTGCTCTCCAGAGGAGTTAGAGGCAGTTCGCGAAGCACAACGCGCAGCAAATGTTGCACCTGGTTACAACGGACATTGTCGCGACCTCACCGCAGAACAAATTGCTGCCTATAAGGCGCAGGGACGTGAAGCGGTAGTCCGTATGCGCATGCCTGATGGAACAACAACATTTACCGACGCTATCCGCGGTGAAGTGACATTCGACCACAAGTTCGTTCCAGATTTCGTGTTGGTCCGCGCAGATGGTTCGCCCTTATATACATTGGCCGTTGCCGTTGACGATATTTTGATGGAGGTCACCCATGTATTGCGTGGTGAAGACCTGCTCTCATCAACTCCACGTCAGATCCGCGTCTATCAGGCGATGGGTGTGAAGTTAGAGGATTACCCAACATTTGCCCACCTTCCATTTGTGATGGGCCAGGACAATGCCAAGCTTTCAAAGCGCAATGGCGAAGTCTCTATCGCTTGGTATCGCGAGCAGGGCTATCTTCCTGAGGCGATCTGTAATTACCTCGCACTCCTTGGCTGGTCTCCTGGTGACGATCGCGAAAATGTCACAATGCAAGAGCTGACAGAGCTCTTCACTGTTGAAAAGGTTCACTCGTCACCTGCCCGCTTTGATATGAAGAAGCTTGAGGCAATCAATGGCGACAAGATTCGCGCACTGACCATCGATGAATTTCTCCGATGGACTCTGCCATTTCTCACCAAGGCTGGAATCATCACCGGCACTGATGCTGAGGTCGAATTAGTTAAGCGCGCGCTTCCAATTATTCAAGAGCGTATCGTCAAGCTCGATGAGACACCTGCGTTATTGAAGTTCCTCTTTGTAAAAGAGTTTGCCGTAGATGCTGATGCAGTAGCAAAGATTTCTGATAGCGCATCGAAGGATGTATTGAAGCGTTCATTGAAAGAGCTTGAGTCAGTAAGTACATGGGATCACACATCAATCGAAGCGGTACTACGTGCGGCGTTGATTGAAGATATGGGTCTCAAGCCACGTATTGCATTTACCGCTCTTCGAATTGCAACTACTGGAAGCACAATCTCTCCACCGCTCTTTGAGTCGATGGAGTTGCTCGGCCAAAGTACCTGTATTTCGCGTATTACAGCGGCCCTTAGCCTTTAAAGGTTGGGGGAGAAGCACCCTTTTCCGTAAGGTAAACTTCTGCCTCGCACGTAAGTTCGTAAGAACTATCGTGGGGTATGGGGTAATTGGCAGCCCTGCTGATTCTGGTTCAGTAAGTCTAGGTTCGAGTCCTGGTACCCCAGCGCAGTACCGCAGGTGAAAAATTGAATATGTAATACGGAATGGGTTTTCTTGTAATTGTGAGAAAACTAGTCATCTGGCCCCGTCGTCTAGCGGCCCAGGACTCTGGCTTCTCAAGTCAGCTACGAGGGTTCGAATCCCTTCGGGGCTACAACAGATATAAGTAAGTGCCATCTCTCATAAGAATCGAGAGGTGGCGCTTTTCTTTTATTCAACGTTGGCGATTGCACTATGGTGTTTCTATGCGCATTATCAATACTGAGCAATTGAAATCCGTACTAGCTAATCTTCCCAGCAACCCACGCATTATCGCCTCGGGTAACTTTGCAACTCCCAATACGTTGCTCGGAGTCGCCGATCAGACTTTGCCTGAATTTCGTTTGCATATGCTCAATGCTCAGCCCGGTATTCCCGATCGCGAGGGCATTACCTACGAGACCGCCTTTGTTGGCCACGGAATGCGCCGCCATCCAAGACTTAATTACATTCCTTCTCGCCTCTCGTTGTTGCCAGTTGTAATCCGCGATTACGCGCGCCCTGATGCAGTTTTCTTACATACTTCTGAGCAACGCCACGACACTGTTTCACTTGGCACCGAAGTAAATATTCTCCCCGCCGCAATCGATACAGCCCACGCACATGGTGGCATCGTGATTGCACAAGCCAATAAGCAGATGCCCTACACATATGGCGATGCTCAAATTTATGAATCTGAGATTGATTACCTTGTGGAAGTCGATGAACCGTTATTGGTAAAGCCTGACACGACCTTCTCTGATGAGTCATTGATGATTGGTGACCGCATCGCATCTCTGATTGAAGATAATTCAACGCTGCAATTGGGTATTGGAGCCATTCCAGATTCAGTGCTCAACTCATTGAAGGAGCGTCGAGGTCTACGTATCTGGACTGAGATGTTCTCTGATGGAGTTTATAACCTCCATAAATTAGGTGTACTTGATCCAGATATCTTGATTACCGCCTCATTTATCTTCGGCACCAAAGAGCTCTACGAATGGTTGCACCTCAATCGCCGGGTGCAGATGTTGCGGACTGAGAAGACCAACGACCCAAGCCTGATTGCGCGACAAGCCCGCATGACATCTATCAATGCCGCGCTTCAAATTGATTTATATGACCAGGCAAATGCATCGCATGTTCGTGGTGAGATTTATAGTGGCTTTGGCGGCTCTACTGATTTCATCGTTGGAGCACTTCATAGCCGCGGCGGACGTTCCTTTATGGCACTTCCTTCGTGGCATCCCAAGGCAAAGGTCTCATCGATTGTGCCGCGACTATCTGAGAATGTGACCAGCTTTCAGCACTCATTCGTTGTCACAGAACAAGGCGCCGCCGCATGCTTTGGTCACACTCAATCAGAGCAGGCAATGAACCTCATTAATAATGCAGCCCATTCCGATGCCAAGGAAGGTTTAGTTCAAGCCGCATCTCTATTTGGCTTGATTTAAATTCTGATCTGAAATTTATCGCTCAGATTGATGGCGGTCTGCCATGTTATCCATCAGCGCAAAGAGCACACCAGAGATAACAAAGGTCATATGAATACCGATTCGCCAACCTTCGCGCTTGGCATCAAATGGACCTTCCTGCATAAAGTCTTTGAGAAGTTCGATAACAGAGATAGCGACCAGTGAGCCAATCAACTTAATCTTGAGTCCGCTGTAATCAACAGTTCCCATCCAGTGCGGACGATCTTCAGCACCTTCAGCAACCTTGATCTTCGATACAAAGTTTTCATATCCAGCAAAAAGAATGATGATGATCAAATTTGCAAGTAATACTGTGTCGAGAAGTTCGAGCACCTGCAAGGTATTTTCGCCAGGAGTCGAAACGGTGATGTGAGTCATCATGTGCCAGAAAGAGTGGAAGAAGCGATAGACGATCGGGACCAAGGTCAGCAAGAGGCCGACGTAGAGCGGTGCCAAGAACCAGCGACCAGCGAAGATTAATCTTTCAATAAGTGACTCAATTTTCTCCATGGCGCGATTTTATCGGTAGCGTTCTCCTATGGACCGAATCAACACCATCAATCGCCGTATCGCTGAAAAAATCACCTCAGCGGTCTCAACTATGTGGTGCGCATATATCTTCGCCGCAATTGCCCTCATCTCACTGCCGGCAGCCCTTCGCTCTGGCGACCCGCTGGTCATCGTGGCGTGGATTGCGCAGACATTCCTTCAGCTCGTCCTGCTGTCAATCATCATGGTGGGGCAGCAGGCATCATCAGATGCGGTAGCTCAAAAAATTAATGAGACTCATGAGGCTTCACTCGGTGAATTCGAACTGGCGAAAGAGGCTCGCAGCCTTGCCAATCAAGAACTGGAAGAGCTCAAGAAGATTGCGAAAGAGATCCACCAAGTCCTTAAAGATGTTGAGAAAAAATAGCAGTTTTCAAAGTATGACCACTCTTGGTCATTTTTAGGCTTCATCTCAGTGGCCACCCGTGCCAATCTTTTCCTCATGAAGTCTTGGAGAAGAGTTATAGCTCTAGTGTTTGCATCAGCACTAATCGGTATAACCACAACTGCCTATGCAGGCAATGATACGAGTTGGATACCCACCGACGTTAACTACTCTGAGCCAACGGTCCACTCTTTTGCCTTTAGTGACAAGATGCCGCTGCCTAATCAATTCTCGCTTTTACTGGGAGATAGCTACCCGGATTTCTATGTGTGCAAGTCAACATCAGACCCGGATTGCGCACAGAGCAAAATCCTTAAATACAACTCGATCTTAAAAGTTTGCTCTACCGCTTCCGAGACTGATTGTGTCTCTGATGTAAAGGCGCTCGATGCTTCAGGCAATGCTTCAGCGGCGACCTTCTCTCAATACACAGTAAAGGATCACCTCAACGCATATCCGGCTGATGTAAAAGCTGGAATTCCAGCGGGCTCAATGCCAAGTATCTGGTCCATACCAAGTGCCCCACATAAATCTGGTAGCGATTACGCCGTCGTTGCCGGCATTAACGGCAACACCGATCGCGATGGCCACGAGACTTCAAGCGGAAGTTATATCCAAATCGCATTGATTCCGGTCTATCTCAAAGATTTTGGAACAGGTAAGGCAAGTATTGCGGAGGGTTGGAGCCAAGCGAAGCCGGGAATCTTCTACGACTACTGCGCGACTTTCCAACAGACCGCGACAAATAAGAATGCCGACTGCAACCATGTCAATGGTGAAGCATGCATTCTTCCAACTAACGATCAAGGCAAGTGTTACGCAGAAGAACCATTCGGAGATGTTCAAAGATTCAATGTGCAGGTACGTCTATCTAAAGAACCGTCTGCCTGGATTCACGGTCGAATGATAGACCCTTCAATTTCGATTACGCCGTTAGCGACCGGGGGAGTCAATCTCTCGGTAACGGCTGGATCTACCTCGGTTCCGATGGTCTATCAAAGCGCCAAGTGGGCGGATCTTCCTGACAACTTAAAGAACTTATGGGTTGATTGCACATCTGATGGACGACTCTGTTCTGAATCTGGACTATTTCGCGGCCCCAACGTCGCTTCTAATTTCATGCAGCTCGCGAGTACTCTCGAAGGAAATGCTCAAGTAAATATCCTCGATTACGTATACCCTTTCGGCAAAGTCCCACTCAAGATTATGTCTGCCATTGCTCCCTTAGTTGGCGACAAATCAAATGCGGTCTCATCAACGTGGATGATGCGCACCTTATCGGGGCTTGAGATGAAAGATGCCAACCCTTGCTTTACCAATACCAAGGGCATCAAGGGAATTGTCACTACAAACTCCACTGCATACTCTGCCGGCCCACCTGAGTTCAAAGATGGATTCTTGAACTATCAGGTTGCATCTCCGCACTACAACCCTGATGGCAAGACTCCATTTAAAGGTAACTACAACCTTGTCATGAGATCAGATGTGGCACGTTGCCTTTATGGCTTCTCAAGCGCGCCAATATCAGCGGTAATCTCTGTATTGTCATCTGAAGGCAGCAGCGATGTTGCGACAACCGTGACTGGCGAGAAGAACGGATGGCTCTCGTTGAGCGCCAACAACTTCCAATTTTCTTCTCCAACGATTCAGGTGAAGTTGACGCAGGAAGCGCCCGCCGCAACACCGACTGCAAAGCAATCGACAATCACCTGCCTTAAGGGTAAAACGATTAAAAAAGTCACAGCGGCCAATCCAACATGTCCAAAGGGATATAAGAAGAAGTAGCTAGAATCTGCCCATGCAAAACTTCCTTGACTCCAGCCTGGCAACGCTCAATAAGAGCCTGACAATCGATGGCACGATATCGCGCCGCGATTTCTGGTACTTCATTCTATTTAGCTGGCTGCTCAGCATCGGAGCATCGATTCTCGACAACTTTGTCGCCGGCAACATCATCGAGAACATCCTCTCGATACTTTTCTTTATCCCCACACTTACCGCCGCAATCCGTCGCATGCATGACACAGATCATGCCGGGTGGTGGCTACTTGTTCCGTTTGTCAACATCGTATTCTTGTTAAGTTCAGGCATAGAGAGCCGCTGGAAGGCAGCCGAATAACTCAAAAGCCCACCTTGAGCAGCCCTTTGAGTTACTATCATCAAAATATTGAGAGAAGAGGAAGATCATGGGAGCTTGTACTTGTGGCTACACCAGAGATGAAGAGAAGAATTGCGATTCAACTCATAAGGTCGTCAAGGCGGTAAAGGCTGACCTCGCGGAGAAGCTAGAAGCAAACGGCTTCCCTCATGCAGCGGAGTATGTAAGGAATAACTAGCAACGCTTTCCTGAACACCGGCAATAATTTAGACACTGACTCAAAATAAACCAGCTTCTAACGGAGGATAGGTAATTTCGCATTCTTAATAATCGAAATATTAATATCTTCAAGAAATAGCAGCAAGTGGAATTATCGGCGCTAGGGTCCGCGCTCCTGCGGCTAAAAGAGCATGCTCCGTAGCATCAAAATCCGGAATAGGCGGGACGAAAATAATTAACCCCTCTCGACTCCGCGTGAGAAGTACACGATAACTATTTAGCCTCAATTGAAATGGATCGTCTTGAGGGATGCGTGTTCGCATCTTTCGAAGCTCCCATGATGATCCCGTCCAGAGAAAATCATTTCCCCAAGCAACAATTGCCATATCCAGTTCTAGACCTTGGCAGCCGAACTCCGTAACAACCTGTTCGAAATTACAGCAGGACCCTGGTTCGCCTAAATTATTGTTGTACCACTTTGCATTTTTAACCAATTTCGTACTTTGAAAATCGTTACTGATTCCGTACTTTGTTAAAACCCTATCTTTTGATGAGGCGAGAATCCCATACCGCTTACTCATCTCACCAGAAAATCTCTCGGACACATAACTTTTGGCAGCATCTAAATTGCGTGTTACAAAAATGGGGAAATTCTGAACTGAGATTCGCTCAGCAATCAGATTTGCTTCACGTAGTTGCCCCGTTAATAGAGCGGCAACCCAAGAGTGAAGTTCTTCGGCTTGCTTCGACCGGAGGGTGCGATTGAGATCCAATTCTTCATGCTCAATAACGTCTCTGCCTGGAAAATCTTTAGCAAACCGAGGAGGCGCATATACTTTCCACTTACTGCTCGCATGTTCTGAAGTTATTGCCTTGAACCAACCATCAATGCCTGCTTCCTCTCCTGTGTGAATCTCCTGGCCATGGCCAATTAATCCGACGAGAGTTGCCCATCCGCTAATTTTTTCACCAATAGAGATTAATAATTCAGGCTCGCTGTATGGGACGGCTTTCTTGATCATCATATAAGTTGAGTCCCAAGCCCTCTGGGCCTCATCAAAAACAACAATGTTTTGTTTCGGAATTTTTGACGTTGTCCCGTACGATTTAATGAATGCATGTAGGTCGCTGACGAATGCCTTACTTTTTAGGGCATCCCGTAATACTTCAACCAGAGGTCCATTTCCTGAAAGAAAGATTGCCTGGGATGATTGATCGGAAGACTCGTACACAAATTGGAGACCCACCAAAGTCTTTCCGGCTCCAGGGACACCAGATACAAATGCCAAAACTCTCTCGGAGTTTAATTCGGCATCACTGGCAATTTTTTTGAGTCTATCAACAGCCTTTGAGACACCGTACGATTCGGCGCGTTTGATTGAAGGTAGACGCTCGTTGTTGAAAATCATCTTTGCTGCTGCGATTAACGTTGGAAGAGGTGCGTAGTCACCTTTTAGCCAATCTTCCATATCGATTGGGATACTTTGAGGCGCAGCATCTAAAATTGCCGCAATTTTGTCTGGGGAAATAACAGTAACGGAGTCTCGCACTTCAAGGAGCCCACCGGTCTTTGTGGGAACCAAGTATGGGATGACTGGCGTTCCATGCGATTTGGAATGATATTCGGAAAGATCCCTTGCGTAAGCCGCAACCTGATCAAGTGCCGAACGACTTAAAACTGGGTCTTGCTTAAACTCAAAAACAAAAATTCTTTCGGGTCCGAGGACTATGACGTCAGGTCGGCGGCCACCTTCAAGAGGTAGCTCGTATTCCAGAATTACAGACCATTTGAGTGAATCGGGCCGAGAGATAGCTAGATCGCGGAAAGCAGATTTAAGGACATTGACTTCTTCAAGCCATGCTTCGACTTGTGAATTTGCAGCATTGAAGCCAAGTAGTTCGTGAAGATGGCCTTCTAGGCTTTGCTCAACAAGGCTTACCGGTTGATCCAGAAATTGCCTGATTGAACCTGACCAGCCATGAGTTCTTCTATCTGACTTCATGACCATAGCTAATCAGTTAGATCTGACAGATCAAAGCACCTGACAGGTCACTCAATTGTCCTAATCACGTAATAGCCTTATCTAGTGCTCGCTTACCTAGCTCAAAAATCTCAATTCCTCATGGATGCACCCACTATTCAGGACAAGGTCTCTAAAGCAGTGCTTCAAAAATTCAATCTGAAGGTTGGGAAAAGTGAGTATGAGTCTTGGAAAAATTCACTCGGAAATGCGATGTCTCACATTATGTATTCGCCGGCTATCCCATCTGATTCCGGTATAGCCATTGAATATCGCCTTGAAGGACGAAAACTCCGGATGGATTTTGTCATTTCAGGGTTGGATTTAGATGGGAATGAGTCACTTGTAATAGTTGAACTGAAACAATGGACGGACATTCAATTCTCAGACTTAGAAGAGCATGTTAGAACGCCACTTGGAAAAGGATTAGTAAGCACCCCCCACCCTTCCTACCAAGCCTGGAGCTATCAATCGCATTTGGAGCAATACAACCAATACGTTTATGAAACCGGAGTTCGTGTAGCGGCTTGTGCATATTTACATAATTGCAATGATTCAAGTGTTATTTCCGATTCAAAATATGAAAATGCGCTTCGAAGAGCTCCCGTATTTCTAAAAGGTGGGCATTTAGAACTCCAACAGCTCATTGAATCTAAAATCAAGACAGGTATGGGAATTGTAATTCTTCGACGAATAGATGAATCTCCTATTCGCCCCTCCAAACAATTGGCAGAAGCTGTTGGAAGCATGCTGAACGGACAGGAAGAATTTGTGCTCCTGGATGAGCAGAAGACTGTTTATGAAACAATCATTCGGAATGCGAGACAGACTCAGGTCTCGGGCAAAAAAGTTCTAATTGTAAAAGGCGGGCCAGGAACGGGAAAGTCGGTAATTTCAATAAATGCTCTCGCACATTTAACTGGTGAGCGACTTAACGTGAAATACGTGACTGCAAATGCAGCTCCACGCGATGTGTTTAGCGAACGGCTTAAGTCATTAGTTAAAGGCGAAGTAGTTCGGCATCTCTTTTCTGGCTCCGGATCGTTCACCGAAACTGAAAATGATGAAATGGATGTATTAATTGTTGATGAAGCTCATCGACTTCGTATGAAATCTGGCATGTTTAGAAATATGGGCGAGAGCCAGACGAAGGAAATTATCAATTCTGCGAAATTCAGCGTTTTCTTCATTGATGAAGCTCAAAAAGTAACCTGGTCAGATGTTGGCGAGATCTCAAGAATCAAGGCTCATGCTGCCGAGCTAGGCGCAGATGTAGAAATGATGGAACTCTTATCACAGTTCCGGTGCAATGGTTCAGACGACTACATGGCATGGCTTGATGGAACCTTAGGGGTTCAGGAAAATAAAGATAATTACTTTACTCGCGAGGGTTTTGATTTTCAGATCTTCGATTCTCCAACTTTACTTCATGAGCAGATCCGTCAGAAAAATATGGAAAATAACAAGTCCCGTGTAGTTGCTGGGTATTGCTGGAATTGGAATAGTAAAAGGGATTTAAAGGCATTTGATATTGAAATGCCACAATTTGGTTACAAAGCTAAATGGAATCTAAGTGATTACGGAAATAAATGGATTATTGACCCAAAGTCAGTCGACGAAGTCGGATGCATACATACCTGTCAGGGGCTAGAAGTGGACTATGTGGGCGTCATTATTGGAGATGATCTAATAGTTCGCGATGGGGAACTTGTGACGGATCCAAGTGCCCGTGCAAAGACAGATAAATCTTTGGCAGGTTACAAGAAGGAACGGGCTCAGAATGCTGCCGAGGCAGAAGTAAAAGCCGATGAACTAATCCGAAATACTTATCGCACCTTGATGACCCGTGGCATGAAGGGTTGCTATGTTTATTTTACCGATGAAGAGACTAGGAAATATTTTGAAGATCGTCTACCAACGTAGTGGAAATGAAAATGACTAACTCAGAGTTTGAAGAACTAAAATCCGAGATTCGAGCATTTGCCCAGGCTCGGGATTGGGAACAATTTCATACCCCCAAGAATTTATCCATGGCAATTACAGGTGAAGCTGGCGAACTTGCAGCTGAGTTTCAATGGCTCACTGCCCAGCAATCTGCTCTCGAGTCACTTAGTTCAGAGCAACTTGAGGCCATTTCACTCGAAATCGCGGATATTCAAATTTATTTGCTTCGACTCGCAGATGTCTTAACCATCGATATAGCTGATGTAGTCCGCAGAAAAATTCAGATCAATGAGAATCGCTTTTAATTAAACTCTCACCACTAACTTAATGATTTCCTCGGCACTTGCATCGTTACCCACCTCCGCCTCCACATTGGTCGGCACATCCCTTAAAGCGCATTGGGCCAGAACTGTCATCTGGACTGCGATATCTGCCATCCAGTAGAAGGCGCCTGACCCGACTTCTTCGAGAAGTTCAACTGCTTCTTCCAGGATCTCATCATTAAACTTCTCTTTGCCATCGATATCTTCTTGGAGGACTTTCAAGAGGAAGTCTCGTATCAGCGTTGCTTTATCTTTTGATTGGCGAGCATCGAACAAGATCTTGTTGAGTTCGTAATCCATGCGGGCGCTTCTTAGCCACTTTAACAATGTTCGCACTTTCCCTTCTTCACTTCAGCCTTCACACTCGGCTGACCCAAAACCTTCCGTGCTTTATTGGTCAACCTTCCGCCCCACGTACCTGGTTTAGGTGCGGTGAGGTATCTCCACTCCATTGCGGTGGAGACTGCTGCACCAATTTGTTCGAAGGGGATTATTAACTTCATCCCCATATCAATGATCGGTTCATGGGTGCCGGTCTGCACAATCTGGTCATAGAGATAGGCGACCTCGGCGAGAAATTTGGCACCCCTGAATTCGGGATCCCAGGTCATGCGGATTCTGCTGACGCTAAATTCAATGTGGTCCATATCTAAAAGGTATGGGGGAGCACCGACAAGTTGCGCAGGTCTTACTTCTCCAATTCACTTGCCCCATGCCCGAGCTACCTGAAGTCGAGACTGTCCGCAGGGGGCTAGTGCGCTTTGCGCAGGGTTTTACGATTTCATCGGCCCAAGATTTACATCCCCGGTTGCTCAAGAACACATCTATCGCACCCCTTGACGCTGTCGTTGGTGGGCGGATTAAAGAGGTCAACCGTCGAGGCAAGTTCTTATGGTTTGTTCTCGATAGAGATGTAGCCCTCGTGGCACACCTTGGAATGTCGGGGCAATTTCTCTTTCCTCGCAAAGATCGACCAGAGCCGGGCCATGTGCGGGCGAGGTTTACCTTGAAGAAAGGTTTTAAGAAGCAAGAGTTGGTCTTTAGCGATCAACGCACCTTTGGTTGGTTATCGGTTGAAGAGTTAATTGATGGCGTCCCAACTTCTGCGCAACATATTGCGGTGGATCCATTTGATCCAGCATTTGATAGAGCTGCAGTGATTGCAAAGATAAAGTCGCGCAAAGCTGCGATTAAATCAGTCATTCTCAATCAAGAGATCATGAGCGGCGTGGGAAATATCTACGCCGATGAATCGCTGTGGCGAGCCAAGATTCATCCCGAGATTGCTGCATGCGATCTGAGTGTGAAGAAGATTGGTTCGTTGGTTGATGCTGCCACCGAGGTGATGCGTGAGGCGGTTGAGGTGGGCGGGACATCCTTTGATGCGATGTATATCAACGTCAATGGCGAGAGCGGATTCTTTGAGACCTCACTAGCTGCCTATGGGCAAGAGGGCGAACCATGCCCACGATGTGGCTGGCAGATTAGGCGGATCGCATTCGGTAATCGTTCATCGCACTTCTGCCCAAAGTGTCAGGTGCGGTAGCTTTACAGGAAAATAAAAAACCCGCAGATTTAACCGATTTGTTACCAAAACTCTTGAGGAGAATCGTTCGCTCCTGCTAACTTCCTGCAATGAATCCAACTGTAAAGATTTCTAAAGACCAGCACATCTGGAAGTACCAGGCAGATATGCAGCCTGTTGTCTCGGTAGACCCAGGCACTGTCATTGAGATTGAGACGTGGGATTGCTTTACCGGTCAGGTCCAATCGCAGTCAGATACCTTGCTTAATCTTGATATGACGCGCATCAATAGCGCGACTGGTCCGATTGAAGTCAAGGGCGCAGAACCTGGTGACTCGCTCTCTGTCACCTTGATTGATATTCAACCTGGCCCACAGGGCGCTGGAATGGTGATCCCTCAATGGGGGCAGCTGATCGATAAGGCGATGGCGCCACAGACTCGAATCTTTAAAGTTAAAGATGGCACCATCACCATGGAATCTAATGGTGTGACATTTCCTGCTCGACCAATGTTTGGTGTGATTGGAGTTGCACCTGCATCGGGTGAAATCGGAACATTCTTCGCCGACCGCCATGGTGGAAATATGGATGATCACCTCAATGGAATCGGTGCCACCGTGCATCTACCAATCTTCCAACCAGGTGGAATGCTCGCAATCGGCGATATGCATGCATCAATGGGCGATGGCGAAATCTCTGGCACCGGTGTTGAAATTGGTGGCAAGGGAATCATCAAAGTTGATTTGATTAAGGGTAACTCTGGCGGATGGCCAATCACCGAACTCAAGGATTCTTGGGTAACTCATGGAACTGCGAGCAATATCCAGGATGCGCTCAAGATTGCCTGTGATGAAGCGGCAAAGTTACTAGTTGATGAATGGGGCTTCACCATTGAAGATGCCTTCATCTTCCTATCTGTGGCAGGAGATCTAGGTATTGCACAGAACTGCCACCCAATGCCAGATGGCTTTGCAGTTGCAAAGATGCGTGTGCCAAAGACGCCACGAACACCGGCGCCCTTCAAGTTGTAATTTGCAGTTGTAATCACAAGATCGATACCCAATAAAGAATTCAAGCGCGAGCTTGATGTTTGATAAACGAAACGGAGAAATAAGTGGCTCAACTAGAACGTAATGCCATTGGTCTACGCGATGTCGTATTCCAATCGATTTGTTCGATGGCACCAGGTGCTGCAATCGCAGCATCAATCCCATTCGGATCGCCCCTTGCTGGTGGAGCACTTCCACTCGCTGTCGTCTTTGCCTTCTTCGGCATCTTCTTCACAGCATCAAGCATTGGACAGCTCGCAGCTCACATCCCTTCAGCAGGATCTGTTGCAACCTATAGCGCGGTAGGACTTCGCCCTTGGGTTGGCTTCTTAGTTGGCTGGGCATATGCCGCAGTTGAAATCCTCATCGTTCCACTCGTGATGTTGCAGCTTGGATACACAGTTGCTGGCGAATGGAATGCAGAGCAGCACTCTTTCTCCATCAATAACTGGTGGATCTTCACAGTTGCCGGAACACTTCTTGTAGGCGGAATCGTTTATAAGGGCGTTAAGTCATCTGCTCGCACAGGTGTCATCCTCGGTGCAATCGAAATCGGCGTATTCCTCATCGTAGGTATCGTTCTTGTTGTTAAGGCTGGCGGAAATAATGACCTCGCTGTCTTCTCACCACATTATGCAAATGCAAAGGGCTTTGAAGGATGGTCTGGCGTTATCGCTGGCTCTGTCTTCTGTCTCCTTGCATTCTCAGGTTTTGAAGCTGCCGCACCTTTGGCAGAAGAGACCGAGAACCCACGCAAAAACATTCCTAAGGCTGTTATGTATGCAACGCTATCTATCGGTGCGCTCTATGCATTCACAACATATGCAGCAACAGTTGCATTCGGCCCAGATAAGTTCAAGGACTTTGCCGCCTATAACAATGGCGCTCCATGGGATGGTCTAGCAAAGGGTCTCGGAACAGCGTTCTGGATCTTGGTTCTCTTTGCAATCATCAACTCAACAATCGCTAATGCAAATGCTGGTGCAAATGTATTTACACGTACTGCATACGCATTTGGTCGCGCCGGTGCATTCCCTAAGGCACTTGCTGAGATCGATCCAAAGCATAAGACTCCACGTAACGCAGTTATCGTGCAGCTTGCAGTTGGCTTAGTTCTCGCGCTTGGCCTCGGCGCAAAGTACACACCGCAGATGGCATTTGGAATCGTTGCAACAGCACTTGTTGTTGCAGTTGTTCCGGTCTACATGATCGCCAACTTGGCATGTATTGGTTACTTCACAAAGCACCGTCGTGAAGAGCGCCATCCTGTCATTCACATCGTCGTTCCAATCGTTGGCTTCCTCTTCTTGATCCCAGGCTTCTTCAATGCAGCTGGAATCACCGGAGTGCCAGGGTTGAGCTTCATCGTCTCACTTGCATCACCGCTGACATATGGCGCATTTGCAATGGGCGCATGGATGGTTGTGGGACTTATTGCACTCGGTTACCTATCTTCAAAGAAGCCAGAGGCAATCAAGGAAGTCGCAACAATTCACGGCTAGTAATTACGGCTAATTAGTAACGGTGAGAGCCCGCTCGGATATTGCATCTGAGCGGGCTCTTCTCATTTCTCGTGCAAGGATAAGCTATGGAAAATCGCAGCTCTGGAATCGTTGTCTTAACCGATGGGCAGTGCCGCTTCTGTGAGGCAACGCTTGCTTGGGTGCAGAAGAAATTAGTTGTCGATGCGATTGCCTTTCAAGAGGCAGATCTTGAGCAATACGGGTTGAGCTATGAAGCATGTTCGCAGGCGCTACATGTAGTCAATGCAGGCAAGGTTTATGTGGGTTCAGATGCAATTGCTTACTTGCTTGGCCGTCGCGGAAATTACGTGCTCGGCTTTATCGTGCGCGCATCAGGACCATTGGGTCGCTCTGGTTACAAGTGGGTAGCCGGCCATCGCAATACATGGGTTATTAAGCTAGCTACGCGCCTTATTGAACGCTCGCTTTAAAGTAGTTAGCGAACTGAGCGAAGTACCGCAGTGACCTTGCCGAGGATCTCGCAGTGAGTTCCATCGATAGGTTCGAAGGCATCATTGGCTGGCAACAACCAGACTTTGCCGTTCTTCTTTGAAAAAGTTTTTACTGTTGCTTCGCCATCGATCATCGCCGCAACTACATCGCCATTGTTCGCATCCTTCTGCTGACGGATAACAACGAAGTCACCATCGCAGATAGCTGCATCAATCATGGACTCGCCCTTGACCTTCAACATAAAGAGATCACCAGAACCCACAAGTGATTCAGGAAGCGGCATCGTCTCTTCGATCATCTGATCTGCTGTGATAGGAACACCCGCTGCAATAGATCCAACCAGTGGAATAAATCGAGTCTTATCGACCGGGGTAGTGATGCCGAGTTCTGAGTCAGGGACAACGACCTCGAGGGCGCGGCCGGAGTTATCGCCGCGGCGGATGAGGCCCTTATCTTCGAGGATATCGAGCTGATATTTGACCGATGCCGAAGAGGTCAGGCCGACAGCGGCGCCAATCTCTCGCATGGTGGGGGCGTAGCCCTGGGAGTCGACGGAAGATTTGATGAAGTCGAGGATCTCGACCTGGCGGCCGGTGAGCTCGCCATCTGGGGATATCTTTTTGGCCATACACAGATGGTTCCACACCCTGTGGAAAAAATCAAACATATGTTCGAATATTTCTTGCACTTGTCGGTGGTCGGGGGTATCTTTCTCTTATCGAACAAGTGTTCGAAAACCTTCCCCAAGGTTCGTAGTTAGCAGGAGTAAAGACCATGAGCGCTATAACCAGTGTAAATCAAGGCTTTTTGGCCATTCCGTCCGTGCGATTAAATCGCCGTGGTCGTTTAGCTCGCACCCTCGTGGTTCTTTCTCTCGCTATCGTGGCGGCTTCGGTTGCCGGCGGAAAGGCCGGGGCTGACACAACGATCGCTCCAATCGTCTCTCAATCCTTTATTACAGTCACAGTAGCGCCGGGGGATACCGTCTGGTCCCTGGCCAACCGTGTCTCTGAAGGCCGTGGTGTGCGCTCGCTCGTAGCCTCAATCATCGAGGTCAATAGCCTCGGCAATGGCGATCTCACTGCGGGCCAGAAGATCCGAATCCCTCTCTAAGCTCACTTTCACACTCGTGTAGAAACGCTCTGGCGTGTCGGACATTTTCATCCCACCAACTCTCTAGAAATGCTTTAGAGTTACCACTAGATGTAGGGGTTGGAAGCGCGAAAACTTCCATTACTAGGGTTTCTAGTGTAGTTTTCGCAATTCCCCACTACATGTAGTTGGATGGAAAACCAGGGATTTGAGAGGAGACACGCCGAATGATTTGCCCATTTTGCCGACATGACGATTCACGCGTAATCGACTCTCGCCCGGTTGAAGATGGCACACAGATTCGCCGTCGTCGCGAATGCCCTCAGTGCTCACAACGTTTTTCAACTCAAGAAGTTGCGCTGCTCAACATCATCAAGCGATCAGGTGCGACCGAACCATTTAGCCGCGAGAAGGTTCTCGTCGGTGTTCGCAAGGCATGCCAGGGTCGTCCAGTTAATGAAGATGATTTGGTCCTCTTGGCTCAGCGAGTAGAAGAGACTCTTCGCGCAACAGGTCAGGCCGAAATCGAGGCGAACGAAGTTGGCATGGCAATCCTCGCGCCACTCCGCGAACTCGATGAGGTCGCCTACCTGCGATATGCCTCTGTCTACCGTAACTTTGCCTCCCTTGAAGATTTTGAAGGAGAGATCGCACTTCTCCGCGCTCTACCTTCAAATAGTTCTACCCCTTCCTCCGCCAGCAAGACAACAGCTAGCTCTTCCAGTATTTCTGGAAAGAGTTAATTGTTTCTTGCACCAAAAACAAAACTAAATAAGCAAACACCAGAAAAAATAAAAAGAATAAAACCAGAATATTCATATATTAAAAAATAAGAGAGACGGGAAATAAACATGTCAGATACGGTCATCAATCGACCAACATCGAAGGTTAAGGGCGGCAAGGGCTTAACTATCGAACGCATCTATACAAACGAGGGCATCCATCCTTATGACGAGGTCACATGGGATCGCCGCGACGTTGTACAGCAGAACTGGAAGACAGGCGAAGTTGTTTTCGAACAACGCGGCGTCGAGTACCCAGATTTCTGGTCAGTCAACGCATCGACAATCGTTACAACAAAGTATTTCCGCGGAGCAGTCGGCGCTGAGAACCGTGAATGGTCTCTCAAGCAGGTCATCGATCGCGTAGTCCTTACCTATACAAAGGCAGGACGTGAGAACGGTTACTTCGCAACTGATGCGGATGCAACAATCTTCGAGCACGAGCTCACACATATGCTCTTGCATCAGATCTTCTCATTCAACTCACCAGTGTGGTTCAACGTTGGAACAGCAGCGCCTCAGCAGGTATCTGCATGCTTCATCTTGTCTGTTGACGACACAATGGATTCAATCCTTAACTGGTACCGCGAAGAAGGAATGATCTTTAAGGGCGGTTCTGGTGCCGGTCTTAACCTTTCACGTATTCGTTCATCAAAGGAACTTCTCAAGTCAGGTGGAACAGCTTCTGGTCCTGTTTCATTTATGCGTGGTGCTGATGCATCTGCAGGAACAATCAAATCTGGTGGCGCAACCCGTCGCGCTGCAAAGATGGTAGTTCTCGATGTTGATCACCCAGATATCGAAGAATTTATCGAGACTAAGGTTTCAGAAGAAGACAAGATTCGCGCACTCCGCGATGCTGGCTTCGATATGGACCTCGGTGGCAAGGACATCATCTCTGTTCAGTATCAGAACGCTAACAACTCAGTCCGTGTTTCAGATGAGTTCATGCGCGCATACGAGAACGGCTCAGAGTTCGGTCTTAAGGCACGTTCAACTGGTGAAGTAATCGAGACAACAGATGCAAAGAAGCTCTTCCGCAAGATGGCAGAAGCTGCATGGGCATGTGCTGATCCTGGAATCCAGTACGACGACACCATCAATGATTGGCACACAAACCCAGAGTCAGGTCGCATCAATGCGTCAAACCCTTGCTCTGAGTACATGTCACTTGATAACTCATCATGTAACTTGGCTTCACTTAACTTGATGAAGTTCCTCAAGTCAGATGGTTCATTCGATGCAAAGACATTCGGTCGCGCAGCAGAGCTCATCATCACAGCGATGGATATCTCAATCTGTTTCGCAGACTTCCCAACTGAGGCAATCGGTGTCACAACTCGTGCATACCGTCAGCTCGGTATCGGATATGCAAACCTCGGTGCCCTCCTTATGGCATCAGGCCTTGCATACGACTCAGAGGGTGGACGCGCACTTGCTGGTGCGATTACATCATTGATGTCAGGTATTACATACAAGCGTTCAGCAGAGCTCGCTGGCATCGTTGGAGCATACGAAGGCTTCGCGCCAAATGCTGCAGCACATGCACGCGTAATGCGTAAGCACGCAGCTGCTTCATCTGCAGCACAGCACCAGACCACACTCGATATCGATGTATGGGCTGAAGCTAACAAGGCGTGGGATGCATGTCTTTCAACAGGTGATAAGAACGGATGGCGCAATGCGCAGATCTCAGTTCTTGCACCAACCGGAACAATCGGTTTGATGATGGATTGCGATACAACAGGTATCGAGCCAGACTTCTCACTCGTTAAGTTCAAGAAGCTCGTCGGTGGCGGCTCAATGCAGATCGTTAACCAGACAGTCCCACAGGCGCTTCGCAAGCTCGGTTACACAGAAGAGACAATCGAGGCAATCGTCGAGTTCATCGCAGCAAACGGTCACGTGATCGATGCTCCAGGACTTAAGACAGAGCACTACGACGTCTTCGACTGCGCACTTGGTGCACGTTCAATCGCACCTATGGGCCACGTCCGCATGATGGCTGCATGTCAGCCATTCTTGTCAGGTGCTATCTCAAAGACAGTTAACCTCCCAGAGGATGCAACTGTTGAAGAGGTAGAAGAGGTTTACTACCAGGGTTGGAAGATGGGCCTCAAGGCGCTCGCGGTCTACCGCGATAACTGCAAGGTTGGTCAGCCACTCTCTGATGGCAAGGCGAAGAAGAAGGAAGCTCCTGTTGCAGAAGCAGCAAAGCCAGTTCGTAAGCGCCTTCCAAAGTCACGCCCTGCAACAACAACATCATTCTCAGTTGGTGGCGCAGAGGGTTACATGACAGCTGGAGCATATGAAGATGGCGCACTTGGCGAGGTCTTCTTAAAGCTCGGCAAGCAGGGTTCAACTCTTGCTGGTGTTATGGATGCATTCTCAATCGCAGTATCGATCGGCCTTCAGTATGGAGTACCGCTTGAGACATTCGTAGAGAAGTTCACAAACCTTCGCTTCGAGCCAGCAGGTATGACAGATGATAAGGACATCCGCATGGCACAGTCCATGATGGATTACATCTTCCGTCGCCTCGCACTTGATTACCTACCATTTGAAGAGCGTTCAGCAATGGGCCTCTACACAGTCGCAGAGCGCGAAGCAGCACTTAACAATGGTGGCGAGTATGCACCCTTGACAGCTGTATCGAGTGCGAGTGTTGATACCCCAAAAGCAGTAGCTGCTCCTGTGGCGGCTCCTGTGGTTGCAAAGGTTGAAACACCTGCAGCTCCAGTAGCAGTCAAGATTGAAGCAGCTCCACTTGCTCCGACTATTGGATCATCATCCGATCTCCTCGAATCAATGGGAATCAAGTCAGATGCTCCACTATGTATGACATGTGGTGTGAAGATGCGTATGTCAGGTGCATGCTTCGTATGCGAAGGTTGCGGCAACACATCAGGTTGCAGCTAAAACTTGTCCTACCCCGTTCAAGAACCCCGTCTGAAATTCAGGCGGGGTTCTTGCTTTACTTAAAGTAGTTCTAGAAATTTAGAGAATTAAATTGAAAGTTCTCTCCTTGCGAGAGTACCTTTAGAAATGAAAGAACCGCTACTGAATTTGATTTTCATCAATTCCAGCAGCGGCTCAATCACTCCCTGGGTTAGGAAGTATCTGAACGCCCGTCGTTTGCGCGACGGGCGTTCCTAATTTCTATTGCTAGAAGAATTAGTTTGCCTATCGTAGAAACGAGCGAGAGCCATTGAATTACTTTCATAACTCCTCCCTTCTCTACTCTGCGACGGATGTCTCAGAGAGATTCGGGTTTCACTTGAGTGACGGATCCGGATCGAGAAGGAAGTGGGAGCTGGCGAAAGGTAAATTAAGGCGCAGCCCGGATGCGGACGAATGTCGGTGCCTGTGGAGGAATCCGCTCGATTCATAAGAAAGGGCGGATGGGCTATATTTAGCGCATTGTTATCGGGGTCGATGTAATTTCGAACCGGCGGTTATAGTCCGCGACCCGCACGCAGCCAGCGCGCGGTTGACTCAGTGAAACTCTGAGACCGACGGTTAAAGTCCGGATGAGAGATAACGATTGAGTTTGGTGCACCCATTGTCGGGTGTACTGACCTTTGCTTTTGCTTACCCCCGATAACTCGTGCAACTTTATGCGAGGAGGGGAAATGAATATCAACGATGCATATGCGCATCTACTATCCCTCTCTGCCGCAAACCTTGGTAAGACGGCGCCTAACCCGAATGTCTCGGCGGCTATCTATAGCGCAGATGGAACTTTGATTTCAGATGGCGCACATGACCGTCTGATTTCTCCAGATCATGCAGAAGTTATTGCGCTAAAGAAAGCAGGCGATGCCGCTCGTGGGGCGACGATTGTCGTTTCACTCGAACCTTGCAACCACACTGGTACTACGGGTCCGTGTGTTGATGCGATTATCGAATCTGGAATTTCACATGTTATCTATGCAGTCAAAGATCCTAATCCCATTGCAGCTGGGGGAGCAGATCGTTTGAAAGCTGCTGGAATAGATGTGAAATTTATTGAAAGTTCTGAACTTCGTGGCGTGCAGCGCGCTTGGTTACATCGCATCGCAACCGGACGCCCATATTTTATTTGGAAGGTCGCGGCAACCCTTGATGGTCGTATTGCAGCCAGTGATGGAACTTCCCAGTGGATTACTTCACCGCAATCACGTGACGATGTTCAGGTGTTGCGCGCGCAGGCAGATGCGATTCTGATCGGCACCGGAACTGCTATTGCCGACAATCCAACGCTTCGCCCACGAATTGAAGGCGCACCATCGCCGATTCGCATCGTAATGGGTGGTCGTGATGTACCTGCTGATTTCAATCTCAATGATGGCAAGAGCCAGACCATATTCCTTAAGAGCCATTCAACAGACGATCTCTTGAAGGCACTGGATTACATTCCAGTAAATCAAGTACTTGTTGAGGCAGGACCTGGATTGGGTAGCTCGTTGATGGCTGCTGGGCTCATTGATGAAGTAGTTCTCTATCAAGCGCCAGTTGTTCTCGGTGGCGGCAAGAGTTGGCTTGAAGATATAGGAATCTCGACAATTGCTGATGCTCGCACCTTAACTTTAATTTCAACAGAAGTGATTGGTCCTGATGTGAAATTCCGTTACAGAGTGGAGAAGCGCTGATGTTTACTGGTTTAGTTGCAGAGCTTGGAGAAATCACTGCGATTTCGCGGGGAGAAACCTCTTCGGTCCTCACAGTCCATGCCCCTTTATTAACGCCAGAACTGGCCATAGGTGATTCCATTGCAGTAAATGGCACATGTTTAACTGCAACCTCATTGACTGCAGACTCTTTCACCGCAGATGTCATGGTGCAGACGCTCTCTCTTACCTCACTCGGAAATCTTGAAGTCGGATCCCCGGTAAACCTCGAACTCGCTGCGCAGATGGATATGCGTATGGGTGGGCACATTGTGCAGGGCCATGTTGATGGCGTTGCAAAGGTCATTTCCCGCACGCCTGGCGAGAAGTGGGAGCAATTTATTATCGAAGTTCCTGCCGAACTATCTCGTTACATCGTCAATCAAGGTTCAATCTGCGTTGATGGAGTCTCGCTTACTGTTGGCGAAATTAACGATTCGAATAATCAAGTCACGCTCTGGCTGATTCCAGAAACTCTGGCAAATACCAATCTCGCTCAGAAAACGCCTGGAGATATCGTCAATATCGAAGTCGACATCTTGGCAAAGTATGTAGAACGACTGATTTCAAAGGGAGTTCGTAATGTCAATTAAAGCCGCACTTGAAGATTTTGCCGCAGGTAAATTTCTTATCGTGACAGATGATGAATCTCGCGAAAATGAAGGCGATCTCATTGTTCTTGCGGAGAAGGTAACTTCCGAGCAGACAGCGTTTATGGTCCGCCATACAACAGGAATTTTATGTGTGGCAATTGATAAAGCGACAGCTCGTCGGCTAGACCTTCCAATGATGTATGAGAACAGCCAAGATAAGCGACGTACTGCATTTACCGTCTCGATAGATTTAGCTGAAGGAATTAGTACTGGAGTAAGCGCAATTGAGCGCACTGCAACCATCAAGGCCTTGGCAGATAGCGCCACATTGCCTCATGATTTTGCGCGTCCCGGTCATATCTTTCCTTTAGTGGCAGATGAGAATGGCCTTATCGGTCGTGGCGGCCATACCGAGGCGGGAATCGCACTTGCGCAATTGGTAGGAGCAAAACCTGCAGCCCTGCTCTCTGAAATCGTCAATGACGATGGATCGATGGCACGTGGAGATTCACTTCGCGCATTTGCCTCCGAGCATTCAATCAAGACCATCACAATTGAAGAGCTGACCACTTACTGGCGCGAGAATTTCAAGGAAGAAAAATCTCTGCCTACGCTTAATTGGAGCATGGTGCAGCTTCCCGAAGGACCGTTTGATATCGCAACGTATCCGGCGCTCAAGGCACGCGATCACGTGATTGCTCGATTCGGTACGTCAGGCAAATCTCCGATGGTGCGCGTTCACTCTGAATGCTTCACTGGAGATGTACTCGGCTCGCTGCGTTGCGATTGCGGCGAACAATTGGCGCTTTCTAAGAAGTTAATTGCCGACCATGGTTTTGGATACATCATCTATATCCGTGACCACGAAGGCCGCGGCGTTGGTCTTGCAGAAAAGCTCAAGGCATATCAACTACAAGATCAGGGGCTCGATACAGTCGAGGCAAATGTAAAGCTTGGTCATCCTATCGATGCCCGCGATTGGAGCGATGTCATTGAGATCATGCATTCATTGGCGATTACAGATTTAACGCTGCTCACTAATAACCCGCAGAAGGTTTCTGTCTTAACAGATGCAGGTTTTAAGGTGAAGCAACAGAACCTTGCGGCCCAGATCCATGAATTTAATAGTCGCTATATCGAAACAAAACGAGAAAAGCTCGGACACGAAAGAGGTAATGCATAATGGCCGGACACGCACCTGAAATCGCAATCAAGAAGCACCCTAAGGCGAAGGTAGCCATCATCTCTTCTTCATGGCATCCAGATCTCTGTGGTGACCTCATCGCAGGCGCACGTCGCGCACTTGAAGCTGCGCAGGTAAAGAAGATAAAGATCATTTACGTGCCAGGATCATTTGAGATTCCACTTGCGGCACAGAAGGCCTTTGAAGATGGCTTTGATGCAGTGGTTGCAGTTGGCCTGGTGTTGAAGGGCGAGACTCCGCACTTTGACTATGTCTGTCAGGGAGTGACTCAAGGGGTCATCGATGTGCAGCTGAAGTTCTCCAAGCCAATCGGCTACGGCGTTTTGATGTGCAATGACCTCGATCAAGCTATCGCTCGATCAGGAGTTCCTGGATCTAAAGAAGATAAGGGTTACGACGCAGCGATTGCTGCACTAGCTTTTCTCTAATCTTGGCTTAGCATTTTCGCCATGAGTCAATCAACTGTTGAAACCCTTGGCGTCGACACCATCCCAGAGTCAGAGCGCACCGCAAAACCCTCGAGCATCATCCCGATTTTTCTTGGATCCAACATGGCGCTCTCGGTTATGGTCTTTGGTTGGCTCGCAGTTCTCTATGGACTCAGCTGGTGGCAGTCAGTATCTGCAATTCTTGTGGGAACGGTAGTTGCGGCGCTCTTCGTTTCATCGTCGGCCCTTCTTGGATGGACCGGTGCTACCAACAACTCAGTTGCATCTGGCGCAATCTTTGGCGTGCGAGGAAGATTGGTCGCATCCTTTGTTGGATTACTTCTCTGCATTCAATACGTCGCACTCACCGTGTGGACCGGGGGAGAGATCATCTCTTCTGGATGGGCGCGGATCTCAAGTGGCAAAGTCACTGATGGGTTATTGGTTACCGGATATCTGATCATCGCACTAGCAACGGTTGCATTTGCGATTCTCGGCTATAAATATTTGGTAAAACTCAATAACATCATCGTCTATGCCATGTATGCGCTAGCTGTTTTATCGATTATTGCCCTAAGCAATTCATTCGATTTCAACTATGCCGGAACTCCCGACATGTATGCCCTCGGTACTTTCTGGCCTACTTGGTTATTGGCAGTCCTCACTTGTGGCGCAGCAGGACCAATCTCAGTTGTTACTCAGACCGGTGACTGGACCCGTTATGTATCGGGTGCGGCAAAGAAGTCTGAAGTAGTACGTAGCGCTTTCTGGGCAATGTCGATTGGCCTGGCAGTTCCCACTCTCTTCGGTGCATTCATCGCAGTTGCAGCATTCGATGAGAATTCATTTGTTGCCGGCTATGTTGCAGGTTCGCCAACGTGGTTATTGATTCCATTATTGCTCGTTGGTTTTGTTGGCTCTCTTGGACAGGGATCGGTCAATCTGTACTCAATGGGACTAGATATGGATGCAATCTTGCCTCGACTCTCACGTCTGCAATCAACGCTACTGGTCTCTGGCGTTGCAACCGGTTTGGTCTTCATCGGAAAGTTTGTTTACGACGCAGAAGCAGCAGTGACTAATGCATGTCTATTCTTAACCGCGCTCGGTACGGCATGGGTAGCAATTGCACTCTTTGGCTATTTCCGAATGGGCGGAACATTTCATAAAGAAGATCTGCAGGTTTTTAATAAGCGTAAGCAAGGCGGACTCTATTGGTATCAAGCGGGTTGGTCGCTTAAGGCTACGGTCTCATGGTTAGTTGCAAGTGCTAGCGGAATCCTTGGTATCTCAAGTGTTGATTACACAGGTCCTATTGCAAATGCACTAGGCGGTGTTGATGTTTCAGTGATTGCTCCAGCAGTTGTTGGAATCGCGATCTACTGGATCTGGGATATCGCAGAAGGTAAATAGGTACTTAAAGTAGTTCTCATTCCAAGTAATTTTCTATATGTTTCTAGAGCAAGGCAGGTGTAATCTTTCGAATGAAAGAACCGCTAGCGAAATTGATTCGCATCAACTCCACTAGCGGCTCAATCGCTTCCGGTGGATCAGAAGCTTGATTAACGTCCGTTGCTTTCGCGGCGGGCGTTTCTCATTTCTAATGCTAGAAGGAGCAATTTCCCGAGTGTTGTCACGAGAGAAATCCAATCAAGAATCTTCATCACATCTCCCTTCTCTACTCTGAGACGAGCGTCTCAGAGAGATTCGGGTTTCACTTGAGTGACGGATCCGAATGAAGTAGGGAGCGGAAGCATGGGAAACTTAGAGTTAATTGGCGGCTTCGAAAGATGCAGTTGGTGTAGCTGTGGATGACTTAAGCGACAAGAAGTGAACGCTTTGAAAGCCCCATCCAGAAGCCTTCAATAAGCGTCTCTGGTGCTGCATCAATATCGTTGCCTGCTCCCAGTGCCACAAAGAGCGGTGTGAAATGTTCGACCGTTGGATGTGCATATTGCACAGCTGGCGCTAGATCTTTATATGCAGCCAGTGAATCGATATCGCCCTTTGCTAGTCGCTCTGCTGCCCAAGCATCGAACTCAGTCGACCAGCCTGGAGCCTTTGCATCAAATGACCAATCACGAATAAATGGAAGTCCATGAGTCATAAATCCAGAGCCGATAATTAAGACACCTTCATCGCGAAGTGGCGCTAAGCGACGACCAATTTCAATCAACTTTCCAGGATCAGATGTAGGCATTGAGAGTTGCAATACCGGAATGTCATGATCTGGATACATCACTCGCAATGGAACCCATGCGCCATGATCGAGTCCACGCTTTGATTCGTGTAGCGGTTCAGATTTTGGCATCATCGCAGCGATACGTGATGCAAGAGCTGTTGCATCGGGTGTCTGGTATGTCATCTCAAAGAACTTCTGCGCAAAGCCACCGAAGTCATAGACCAGGGGAGTACCGGCGTAAGGGCTAGAGATTGCAATCGGTGCTGATTCCCAATGTGCAGAGACGATCAAGATTGCCTTCGGCTTATCAAACTTCTGTGAAATCGAGGCGAGCTCGCCACTCCAGATGGGATCATCAAGGAGCAGAGGTGCGCCATGGCCGATATAGAGCGCAGGCATCTTGGTAGTCATAGCTGCAGGATAGCAGAAGTAGTTGAAATTTCAACTACATTTCTGAGCAGATTACAAGCGTGAGGTAAGGATTGCCTCAACTTCACCAGCGCTTGGTGCGATCGGATTGTTTCCGGTCACAGAATCCGCCAGCACTGTTTTGGCAATGTCGGTAACCATCGCTTGTGAAACTCCGTAATGGGAGAGTGAGTTTCGAATGTTGATTGATTCCGCGAGATCGCGGACAGAGGCGATTGCAGTATCTGAATTTGCAGAGACGCCCATATCGTTTCCAACTGATGCATAAATGGTGCTTACTTCGCGCGCATTGAATTGCATTACCTCAGGAAGCACCGTTGCTAGCGCCTCTCCATGTGCAGCGCCAACATGGGCAGAGACAGAGTGGGCGATACCGTGAACAAGTCCAAGTCCAGACAAGGTAAGAGCAAGACCAGCAAGGTGAGCGCCCATCAACATATCGCCACGGGCGTCAACATTCTGGCCATCTTTTACCGCAATCGGAAGTGCGCGAGAAATCAGCTTTACAGCCTGATGTGCATAAGCTTCAGAGACAGGTGAACTGCCTTTAGAGGTAAGTGATTCGATTGCATGTGTAAGTGCATCAATTCCAGTACCTGCTGTAGGCCGTGGTGGAAGTCCGAGAGTTAACTCTGGATCGAGAATTGCAGCGACCGGAGTCGTACTTGCATCTCCAACGTAGAATTTACATTGACGAATCGGATCATCGATAACGCCCCAATTGTTGGTCTCAGAACCGGTACCTGAAGTTGTTGGAATTGCAATGATCGGAACCGCTGGGCGATCTGGTGTGATTGAGTAATCAAATTTTGCGGATGAGAAAGTTGGGTTGGCAACAACGAGCGCGATTCCCTTTGCTGAATCAAGCGATGACCCACCCCCGAGCGCCACAATGCAATCCGCGCCGAAGGTGACTCCAACTTTCGCTGCAGCATCAATAAGTGTGGTTGTCGGATTTGGCTTAATGTCAGTGTATGACGCTGTCTCTAGCCCCGCTGATTTAAGAATCGCTTCTACCTTTGCAAGTACACCGGCAGCGGCAACGCCGGGATCTGTAACGATAAATACCTTCTTCTTGTTGAGTCCGACTATGACCTCAGGAAGTTGTGAAACGGCTCCTGCTCCAAATCGAATATTGACGGAGCCTGGTGTGAGAGTAAATGTATTCATCATCTGCCTTTGATCTCGGAATTACTTTATATGTGTGAGCTTTTTGGTAATGCGTTCTGATGCTGACTTCATCTCATTTGCGGAGGCGATGAGATTGCTTTCAAATCGAGCCTTTGGAGCTGCAACGTTGATTGCCGCGACAATTGAACCACTGAAATCACGAATTGGCACTGATGCGCCGACGAGTCCTGGTTCATACTCTTCGATTACTGTTGCAAATCCTTGCTTTCGAATCTTAATAATCTCAGCCAGAAGCGCTTCGCCGGTCTTAGTCGAACAGAGTGGCGGCGCACCTTCAATCTTCTTCTTCGCAGGATAGATTCGTTCAATTTGATCATCATCTAAACCTGACAGAAGTACGCGACCAGAAGATGTCATATAGGACGGGGCGGTAACGCCCATCCAACTCAAGGCGCGAAATCCATGAGCAGGTGATTCAGAGTGAATCGTGACAACTTCTAAGCCTTGAAGAACAGTGAGGTGAACGGTCTCACCAAGTTTATGAACGAGGCCATGGAGTTCTCCGCGCGCAGCGGTGACGAGTTGCGCTTCAAATGTATAACGTGCGATTGCATAGAGGCGAGGTCCAACAATTACTCCAGCGCCCTGCCTTAATAACAGTCCGTTATCAAGAAGGCGCGAGACCGCCCGAGAAATCTGACTCTTCTCACGGTTTGTGCTCTGCGCTAAGTCGCCATTGCGCTGAGGAATTGGTGAAGCGGCAGCTACCGCCTCAATAATTTCTAGATCACGCTCAAGGCCGTTATTACGCACGAGCGAATTAGTCATGTTGCAAATAATACAACTCTCGGTGCGCCTATTGCAACGGTGATATTCGCAGGAGCAAGATGCTCGCATGAAGATGGAAGATTATTTGGTGCCGTTGTCGCCACCGAATCTTTTGCAATTCATTTCTGCTCAACATGAAAAAATCATTCATGATGTGATCGCACAAATTGAATTGGTTCTCCTCGTTATGTCACTTGTTTCTATCACTGCAATCATCACAGGGTTAGTTGTCTGGAAATCCTCAGCTGCCTCTGAAGTTGTGACGGGATTCTGGTCAATCGTCTTTACGATTCCATCACTTGCAATGTTTATCTTCTTCATTGGTCCATTTGGACTTGGCTGGCTGCCAGCAGTGATTGCACTTGTTCTCTATGGCCAACTTCCAGTTGTTCGCAACACAATCGTTGGTTTGAGATCTGTCGAACCTGCAGTCATGGAATCAGCTGCCGCAATGGGAATGCGCCCCTTAACAATTCTGCGCAAGATTCAATTTCCGCTGGCATGGCCAGTCATCATCGTTGGCATCCGTGTTTCAGCAATGCTCATCTTTGGTATCTCAGCGATTGCAGCTTATGTCGGCGGTCCTGGCCTTGGTGATTACCTTTTCAGTGGACTTGCAAACCTTGGTTCATTTAATTCGATGAACCAAACGCTGGTCGGTGCGCTCGGAATCACCCTATTGGCACTGATCTTTGATGGTGTCTTTGTATTTGTTCGCCGCATCACAACTCCAAGGGGGCTTCGTGTCTAACACAACTCACGGTCAAGAAATTCGTCTCGAGAAGTTGACGAAGAGATATCCCAATACCCAAAAGGATGCGGTATCTGAGTTCAATCTTGTGATCCCAGCAGGAGAGTGCGTGGTATTTGTCGGACCTTCAGGTTGCGGTAAGACCACGACAATGAAGATGATTAACCGCATCATTGAGCCAACATCTGGCCGAATCGTTATTGGTGGAGAAGATGTAACAAAGACTCCGGCTCACGAATTACGCCGCAATATTGGCTATGTAATCCAGCAGATTGGTCTCTTCCCACATATGACCATCGCAGACAACGTTGCCACTGTTCCACAACTCCTTGGGTGGGAGAAGTCGAAGACACGGTCGCGAGTAAATGAGCTACTTGAGCTCGTTGGACTCGATCCAGCTGAGTACGGTTCGCGTTATCCAAAACAACTCTCAGGTGGTCAACAGCAGCGAGTAGGTGTTGCGCGAGCACTCGCTGCCGACCCAGCAGTACTTCTGATGGATGAACCATTTGGAGCGACAGATCCGATTACACGTGTACGACTTCAAAAAGAGTTCCGTGCCCTCCAACGCGAGCTCAAGAAGACTGTTGTCTTCGTGACGCACGACTTTGAAGAAGCGCTACTTCTTGGTGATCGCATCGCAGTGCTTTCAGAGCAATCAAAGGTAGAGCAGTACGGAACACCGTTGGAAATTCTCTCTGCGCCAGCGACGAAGAAAGTTGAAAGTTTTGTTGGTGAGGCAGCGAGCGTTCGAATGCTCGGTCTCGTCTCACTATCAACTGTCCAGGTAGCTTCCGGAACTGTTGATGGCCCAACTCTTGCTGAGACCGCAACTTTGCGAGAAGCGATGGAGGGCTTCATCACTGGAGCAAAGGCAATTAACGTTGGCACAAAGGGCCACCTCACATTTGAAGCTCTACAGAGCGCTATTTCACATACCCGCGCAGGAGCTCGCTAACAATGCCAAAGACGCTTGCAAAACCAAACCTCACTGCGGGATCTCTCTACTCGCAATCTGCACGTTTGATTTTCAAGCGCCATCGTTCGCTCATAATTCAACCAGTATTAATTGGGTTACTCGCTTTAGGTTTGGCGATTTCACTGAGCCGAGCACATCTCGATGTAATTGAAAAAGTTACAATCAATCGCGCCTTTATCTTCAAGGCAATCAATGATCACCTAATTTTATCTTTCTCATCTGCTGCTGTGATTTTGGCAGTTGCAGTACCTGCTGGAATTCTCCTTACGCGACGCCGCTTTAAGAAGTTCACTCCGATTGTGTTGATTCTGGCAAATATTGGTCAAGCTTTCCCAGCTGTTGGAGTCCTCATCATCGCCGGCATCCTCTTTGGTTTTGGTAAGCCAATTGCAATCTTCTCCTTTGCGGCATTTGGAATTCTCCCAATCCTTCGTAACACCATCGTTGGTCTACAAGAGATTGATCCTTTTATTATCGAATCAGCGTTAGGTATGGGTATGACTCCGAAGCAAGCTCTTCGTCAGATCGAATTACCTCTCGCTGTGCCAGTGATTCTGGCCGGTGTTCGCACCACACTCATTCTTACCGTTGGCATCGCCACACTCGGTGTCTTTGTTAACGGGGGAGGTCTAGGAACGCTCATCATTCCTGGCCTAAAGCTCAATCGGGAGCTCGTACTAGTTACCGGAGGTGTGCTCACAGTTATTGTGGCATTCACGATGGATTGGCTCGCACGTGCTGCTGAAGAACTCCTTCGACCACGAGGGATTTAATACCTAGGAAGGGTAAAAAATGCAGGTAAAAAGCCACAAAGTAGTTGCTATTGCAGCTGCAATTGCTCTCGCAGTTGTCGGAACAGTCGCAACTTCAACATCAGCTAACGCAGCTGGAACTTCCCTCAAGGGAGTTAAGGTCATTGTTGGATCGAAGGACTTCACAGAGTCAATCGTTCTCTCAAAGATTGTTAAGCAGTTCATCATCGCTAACGGTGGAACTGTTGTTGATAAGACAAACATCAAGGGTTCTTCAACAACTCGTGAAGCAATGGTCAGCGGAGATATCAACTTGTACTGGGAATACACAGGTACAGCATGGTTGGTATACCAGAAGCAGACTGATGTAAATATTGCTCCAAACGTTCTTTACACAAAGGTTGCTGCTGGCGACAAGATGAACAAGGTCACATGGGGACCAATGACATCATTTAACGATACATATGCATGGGCAATCACAAAGGCAAATGCAGCTAAGTACGGCATCAAGACATACTCAGATCTCGCTAAGAAGCTCCCTGCAGGTTCTGCATGGTGCGTTGAGTCAGAGTTCCAGAGCCGTCCGGATGGATGGGCAGGCTTCAAGAAGGCTTACTCAATCTCAGATTCAAATATCACAACTAAGGTCCTTGATACTGGCGCTATCTACCAGGCAACAAAGGATGGACAGTGCGTGGTTGGTGAAGTATTCGCAACAGATGGTCGCATCGGAGCTCTTGGCTTGATGGTTCCAGCTGAAGATATTTCATACTTCCCTCCATACAACGCTGCAATCACAATGACTGATGCAACTGCAAAGAAGTACCCACAGCTCGTAAAGGCTTTGGCTCCAATTGCAGCAAAGATCAGCAATGCAACAATGCAGAACCTCAACGCTCGCGTTGACGTTCTCGGAGAAGATGCAGACACAGTTGCGAAGAGCTTCTTGTCAGCATCAGGATTGGTGAAGTAAAGAAGATGATTGAAATCCAGATCGGTGAAGGCTTTGTAGGTTCTGGGCCAAATGCGGCTCATACCAACACAATTCTTGGAGCCCGATCTGGGCCCGCTGGAGTGGCATGGGCAACCGCCCTTGCCACTCCTCGCGCGGGTCACGTTCCATATATGGTCGTGGCTCAGCCTGGAGTCGCAGTAACTCCACCAACGCTATTTGTAAATAAGGCAGCGGTTGAAAATGATCAACATGGTCTCTTCACTTGGGGCGCTGCGCAAGCAGGTGTTGCCGCGGGTGTGGGAGAAGCGCTTCGCACCGGAATTATTGATGTGAATTCAACCGATGATCTCGTCATCATCGCAGCTGTTTGGCTCAATCCGACTGCGCATGATGAAGAAGAGGTCTACCAAAATCAGCGTCAAGCAATGATCGATGCACTGACCAATGGCAAGAATGGAAAACCTACTGCAGCTGATGTCATCAAAGCATCTGAGAACGTTGCAAACCCATTCTTCCGTCAGAAGTAATCCCCACCACTAGATAGATTTGAGTATTCGCAATGAAGATCACCAACGTTCGTTTTGAACGCAGCTCGCTTCAATTAGATCCACCTTTTAGCCCCAACTGGGATCCGACGCCTCGTCGCACATTCGGTGCAACTCTGACAATCATCGAAACCGATGGTGGCATCACCGGATATGGTGCAGGCGACGATATGGGCGGCTTTGATGGTTATGAGAAGTACTTCATTGGAAAAGATCTCTTCGATATAGAAGAGCATGTGCGCACGCTAGAGACAATTACCTTTCATGCTGGTCGCTATTGGCCAATCGAAGCTGCAATTTGGGATGCGATTGGAAAGGCAAAACAGCAGACTGTTGCAGAGTTATTTGGAGGAGCAGAGAAATCAATTCCTGCATATGCCTCAACCGGCGCGGTAATGACTGCACCAGAAAGAGCCGCAAGCGCTAAGGCAATCCGCGACGCCGGATTTAAGGCGATGAAGATTCGTGTGCCGCAGACACAATTAGATCTTGGTATTGAAACTCTCAAACTCATTCGCGAAGAAGTAGGCAACGATCTAGAGCTGATGGTCGACCTTAATCAGGCTTGGCGCATGCCGGGAGATACCCGTAAATCCATCGATCGCAAGACCGCGATGAACTTTGTCGATGCCGCAGTTGATTACGGTGTTTATTGGATTGAAGAGCCACTTCCGATGGAAGATATGGAAGGCCTTAGGTCGCTACGCGGTCGAGGTACTCGTATCGCAGGCGGAGAGATGGTTCGCACTATTCACGAAATCATGACGCTCGTTGAAAATGATGCGCTCGATGTCATTCAGGCAGATGTTGTTCTAGCCGCTGGTATGCACCACTCAATTAAGATTGCCGAGCTAGCAAAATCTCGAGGACATATCTTTACTCCACATACCTGGTCTAATGGATACGGCCTCGCTGCAAATCTTCAGGTCACTGCAGGAATTGGTGGAGCGCCATTTATCGAGTTCCCATTCGATCCACCTACCTGGACTGCAGAACGGCGCGACTTCTTGATGGCTGAACCAATGCTCGTTGGAAGTGATGGATTACTCCATGTCCCTGCTGCACCCGGTCTTGGAATTGAGCCAAACTGGTCTCTCTTTAAAAAGTCAGTCGCGTAAGGAGTTTATTGTGGCGTTAGAAAAAGATGCATGGGTTAAGCGTGCCCTCGAACTTAAGCCTGAGGCTCGTATGTACATCAATGGTACATATGTAGATTCGGCCTCCGGCAAGACATTTGATGACATCTCACCGCGCGATCAGCGAGTAATTGCAAAGATTGCTGCTGGTGATACCGAAGATGTTAACCGGGCAGTTGCAGCAGCAAAGGCTGCATTTGATTCTGGCATCTGGCGTGAGATGAATCCGCGCGATAAGAAAGCGATTATGTTGAAGTGGGCCGATCTTATTCGCGAGCATCAAGAGGAACTTGCCTTGCTTGAAACCCTCGATGTGGGAAAGCCAATTTCAGATTCTCTCAATGTCGATGTCATGGGTTGTGCTCGCACAGTCCAGTGGTACGGCGAAGCAATCGATAAGACCTATGATGAAATTGCACCGGCGCCACGTAATGCACTCGCCATGATCACACGTGAACCTCTCGGTGTAATCGGCGCAGTAGTTCCATGGAACTACCCAATGATTATTGCTTCTTGGAAAGTTGCTCCTGCACTTGCGATGGGAAATAGTGTTGTATTAAAGCCGGCCGAGCAATCTTCGTTATCGGCAATTTTGCTCGCGCGTCTTGCGACTGAAGCCGGTATTCCAAACGGTGTCTTCAACGTTGTAACTGGTCTTGGACCAGAAGCGGGACAGGCGCTAGCGCGTCACATGGATGTAGCAAAACTTGCATTCACCGGCAGCGGCCCAACAGGTCGCAAGATGCTTCAGTATGCAGCCGAATCAAATATGAAGCAGGTTGCCCTCGAGCTTGGTGGAAAGAGCCCACAGGTCGTACTCGATGATGTGAAAGACCTTGACGCATGTGCATCAACTCTTGCGTGGGGTATCTATTACAACGCGGGACAGACTTGCAACGCTGGATCGCGAGTTATTGTTCAAGGTCAGAAGATTAAAGAAGAGCTCTTTGAGAAGATGACTGAATTTGTGAAGACCTTCCCAGTGGGAGATTGTCTTGATCCTTCGGTCTATATGGGACCAATTGTCTCGACCCAACAACGCGACCGCGTCAATCACTATCTCGATATGGTCGGTAAGAATGGTGAGTCATTTGTATTTGGTGGCGAACAACCTCAAGGAGGCGACACTTTAATCAAGCCAACTCTGATTGATGGCGTTAAGCATGACTCAGTACTTTCGCAGGAAGAGATCTTTGGCCCAGTCATCGTTGCTGTCGATGCCAAGGATGAGGCCGATGCGCTTGCGAAGGCAAATGGAACTGAATACGGACTTGCCGCATCTGTCTGGTCAGGCAACATTTCACGTGCGCATAACTTTGCCCGCAAACTTCGAGCAGGAACAGTCTGGGTCAATACATTTGATGCCTCAGATGTAATTACACCTTTCGGTGGTTTCAATGGTTCTGGCGCAGGACGTGACAAGTCACTTCATGCACTCGAAAATTACAGCGCGCTCAAGACAACATGGATTGATCTCTCATAATTAAATAAAGATATAACCCCAGACATACCCAAATACATACTCAAATACAGGAAACTAAGGAGCACAGGTGAAGGTCGCATTTATTGGAACAGGCAGCATGGGCGGAAGCATGTCTCGCAATCTTGCAGCGGCAGAAATCGATATCACCGTCTTTGACCTCAACACCGAGAGCATGCATAAGCCAATTGCAGCTGGCGCTAAGTCATCAACTTCTGGCGTTGAATGCGTAACCGGCGCGGACGTGTTGATCACGATGCTTCCAACTCCTCAGGCAATTGAAGGTTGCATGATCTCGGGCGGAGTTGCAGCAGCGATGAAGCCAGGATCAATGTGGATTGATATGTCTACATCAGTGCCAGAGACTGCAAAGGCAGTTGAGAAGGCGCTCGATAAATCAGTGCGTATTATCGATGCACCTGTTGCAGGTATGTCAGTCGGTGCCGACAAGGGAACAATGTCTATCTTTGCAGGTGGCAGCGCTGCAGATTTTGCATATGCAAAGCCACTCTTCGACATTATGGGCGATCCCGATAAGTTCTTTAATTGTGGCGAACGTGGAACCGGTTATGCGGTCAAGCTTGTTCTTAATATGTTGTGGTTCAACTCCTTTGTTGCAACAACGGAGGCGCTCCTCTTGGGCGTCAAGGCGGGAGTTGATCTAGAGGTGCTTCGTCAATCTCTGATTGGTTCACCATGTAACTCAATCTTGCTCGAACGTGACATCGTCGGAATGCTCAAAGATGGCGATTATGACGAAGGCTTTGCAGTCGCACTTGCATGTAAGGATTTAAGACTTGCCGGTGACTTGGCTCGCTCAGTGGGTGTTCCTATGGAGGTTGGTGCAACGGTAGAGAATGTTTATCGTCGCGCCCGTGCTCGCTACGGTGATAAGGCGGGCGAGATGATTCCAGCGAAGATGTACGAAGACGATACAAATACACCGCTTCGATTTAAATAAAATCTGCAGAAGGTTTCGGCAGTAGATTCGGCAGGAGATCATGAGCAACCGATTAAATCGCTCTACTATCTTCGGTCTAGCGGTGATGTGGTTTGTCGGTGGGGGTATCTATCCCTTTCTCTCGCATGCAGCCGAGAGCATTGATCCAATCAATATAGTTTTGATTCGGGCATGGGGAGCAGCTCTCATCCTCTTAACTGCGGTATTAGTGATGGCTCCCAAATCTTTACGGCAGATTCGCTTCGATAAGACCTTGATTCCGATTGTTATTTCATCGCTACTGTATTCACCACTCTGCAGCATGACCTTGGCCTGGTCTAGCTCTCGAGTTCCAGGGGCAATCACAGCCCTGATTTACTCAACGTTGCCGGCGATGTCGATAATCTTCCTAGCAATCAAAGGGCAACGACCATCACCATTGGCAATCAGTGGTGTGGTCGTAGCGTCGATCGCTGTCATTTTTCTCATCGGTGCACCTCAGGGTGAAGTTCAGATTGCCGGAATAATTGGAGCTCTAGTTTCAACCTTTGCCTGGTTTGCTGCTACAGAAATCTGGATTAAGTACGAGACCGGTTACCCATTGATACTTGCAATATTTCTTCAGGTATTTATCGGCGCACTTGGTGCGACAGTCGTTCATCGGGTAAGCAATACACCATCAGTGACAGTAAGTGATATCACCAATCCGTCAATAATATTTTTAGTGGCAGCTCTCGCCTCCCAATATTGGGCATATCTCGGAATATCGCGACAAGTGTCACCGGCGCTCTTAACCTCCTTTGCATTTGTAAATCCGCTTGTGGCTGGAATCGTCGGATACTTCGCCTTTCAGCAACGACTCGGCGGAGTTCAATTATTAGCCGGTGCGATTCTTCTCATCGGCGTCTATCTTGTGGTGAGAAGCGAATCCCGCAATTAAATAGATAGAGTGCGCTCCATGAGTGACCTCTCTGCCCAAGTACGTGCCGCCTTAGATGCTGCCGTTACTGCAATTGGCGGAAAGCCTCGCGAAGGTCAGATTGAGATGGCTGAAGCAGTTGCCAATGCGCTTACGGATCGCCATCACTTAATGGTGCAGGCAGGTACCGGTACCGGAAAATCACTCGCTTACCTGATTCCAGCGCTTGTGCATGGTCGAAAAGTTTTGGTGGCTACTGCAACTCTCGCTCTTCAACGCCAACTAGTCGAACGAGATTTACCTGCCGTTGTTCCGGCGCTTGAGAAAGAACTAGGTCGTTCAATTACCTATGCAATCTATAAAGGCGTAGGAAATTACATCTGCTTGGCAAAGATGAACTCTGAAGAGCCCGATCCCGATGGTGAGTTATTGCTGGAAGCTTCTTACCTCGAGAAAGATGCGAAACGATTACATGCATGGGCTCGTAGCAAAGATGTATCTGGTGATCGAGATGATGCGCCAGAGGTCGACCGACGGGTATGGGCCGCTAACTCTTTATCGGGTCGTGAATGCGTCGGCGCAGATTCATGTGCTTACGGATCGCAATGTTTTGCAGCGAAGGCTAAGGCAAAGGCGCAAGATGCAGATGTAGTTGTCACTAATCACACCTTGCTCGCAATCGAGATCGTTGATTCGCATCCAATCTTGCCTGAGCGCGATGCGGTAATCCTCGATGAAGCTCATGAATTTATGGATCGCACGACCCAGGCTGTCACCGAAGAGTTGACTGCAGCTCGCGTCCAACGTGCAGCTGCGATGGCTCGCAAATATATGCCGGGAAAGTTATCGGAGGCCTTTACCAACGCTGCAGATTCTTTCTACGATGCAATGAACGATTATGGCGCCGATGTTAAAGGTGATTTCTCGAAGCAAGGCCGACTTGAGGAGATTCCACAATCTCTCGAACATCCAGTCCGCAAGATTAAAGAGAGCGCAACGACACTGATTCAGGCGCTAGGTTCTGATGAAGAGATTCTCGAACCGGATGCACTTGCAGAGCGCGCCCGGGTAAAGGGAGCAGTCCAGGAGATTGCAACAACTGCCGGCAAGTTACTGAAGATGGGCGATACTCATGTGCTCTGGTACGAACCTACATTTTCTACCCTCCATCTAGCACCGCTCTCGGTCTCACATATATTGCGAAGTAATTTACTGACCCAGAGCCCAGTGATTGCGACCTCTGCGACTTTAACGGTTGGCAACGGATTTGATGCGATGGCGAAGAGCATTGGTTTTGTTGTGGGCAATGAGGCAGATCAAGAAGTTGCCGATGATGAGATTGACCCGGGGAATGTGCAGTTCTTAGATGTGGGATCGCCATTTGATTTTGCAAATCAAGGGATGCTCTATCTTCCAAAACATCTTCCTGAGCCCACACGCGATGGAACCTCACCGCAAGTTTTAGAAGAGTTGGGCGAACTCATTGATGCAGCAGGAGGACGTACGCTCGCGCTCTTTAGCTCGTGGCGAGGTGTCGAGGCAGCCGATCTTCATCTGCGAAACGTTTTAAAAGAGCGACCAATCTCGATTATCACTCAGAAACGCGGAGATGCAGTCGCACCATTAGTAGAACGCTTTGCAAAAGATGAAACCTCAGTTTTGCTCGGAACGATGTCGCTCTGGCAAGGCGTCGATGTACCGGGAAATTCCTGCATCTTGGTTGTCATCGATCGTCTTCCATTTCCACGTCCTGACGAACCTGTACTAGCTGCGCGATCTGCTCTTGCAGATAATTCAGGCGGTAGCGGGTTTATGCAGGTCTCTGTTCCGCGCGCCGCGCTCTTACTAGCTCAAGGTGCGGGGCGACTTATTAGAAGTATCGATGATCGCGGCGTCGTTGCAATCATGGATTCGCGTATCGTCACAAAGCGATATGGAAATATCTTGCTTAATTCGATGCCGCCACTCTGGCGCACCAATGACAAGCAGGTGATTAGGGATTCACTGAGCCGACTTGCAAAGAGCATGGAAGAATAAAGCTATGCCTCGCATTAAGACTCCTGCGCTTGCCGATCGTAGAGATTGGCGTCGAAGTCAACTCATTGAAGCTGCTGCCGCTATTGCACTTGAATCCGGGGGAGAGGCAATCACCGTTGCCGCAGTTGCAGCTCGCGCGGGACTATCTCGGACATCGGTCTATGAGTATTTTGCGAGTAGCGCAGACCTGGCAGCGGATTTAGTGATTGATGAACTTGAATCATTTGCAGCAGCTCTTGATGCAGCAGCAAAGAGTGGAGATTCACCACTTGTGGCAATTGAAAAGTGGATTGAGGCCTCATTGCAATACATCGCTGATGGACGCCATCTCTTGGCAAAGGCGCTCAACGCCGTGGATCTGCCTCGTAATCGAGGAGCTGCAATTGGCGCCGCCCACCGCGCCTTGCTTGCGCCACTACGTAGCCATATGAGTGAGATTGGTATTACCGATTTAGATTTTGCGCTCTCCATGATTCAGAGCACTACTGATAGCGCATCACGCCGTATCGAAAGCGGCGACGATGCAGATCAGGTCATTTCATCAACAACTCAGTTCTGCATCGCCGGCCTTACTGCTTTAACTCGCTAGGTAATTCTTTACCTTTATTTAAGAGTTACCTTGATAGTGCTATCGAGCGCTTCCCACATATCAGCCTTAGCGGGAGCGGTCGCTGTCAAAGAACAGAAGCCCTTGACTTGAACAATGTTGAGCTCAACTCGGCAGTTCTTGGAATTCGACTTGTATGTAATTTCGCTTCCAAAGTTTGTCGTCATAGGCAGCGCCTTGGTCTTTCCCTTAGCGATTACTAGTGATTTGAGAGCAACCTTCTGGGTACCTGGAACTAGTAAGAATGGAAAGTTTCCAGATGCTGCCGCTGTCGTTGCAGTCGCAGTCGTTGAATATGCAAGTGCGCATTGGCCGGCTCCCTTGAGCGCTGTAAATGTGCCATCGACGTATGTGCACTCAGGAGTGAGTGAAGTCAAGGTAACCGCAGCACCTGATTTTGCGGTAGCGACAATCTTTGCATCCGCGCGGTATGCAAGGTTGCTTGGAACATTACGGACAAGTGCAACTCCATTGAGAGTGACAGTGACTTCATCAGCTGCTAAAACTGGGGCCGCAGCACCTGCCTTAAAGGTAATCGGAAAGAACTTATCTTCTGATGTATCTGTTGGCGCTGTGTGGTCATACCGGAAGAAGAGGCCGCACTGAACCTTGGTGCAATCTGCGACGACACCTTTGCCGGTAATTGAACCAGCAACCTTTACTGCAATTCCTCCGGTAGAGCTCACTGCACCTTGCCCACCAGCTGCAGTCACCCACACCTGAAGAGTGTCACTGCATGTCACAGGTCGATCTGTTCCTACTGGTGCAACGCACTCCTGAATGTAGAGGCCAGCTTTAGTTGGAAACTTTGTGAAACCGCCATTGATAGTCGCACCTGCTGGATCAAGATTTGTCAGAGGGCCACTTGCAAAGGCGAATGTCTCTGCCTGAGCTTGCGATATAAAGCCAAACGAGGCAATTGCTATCACCAGTGTTGCTATAACTGAACGAGTTTTCATCTTTTTCCTTTTCTCAGGTGGAAGTGCGTGAACTGTAATAATCGGTCGGAGATATTTCTACTTGAAATTACTTAAAACTAATTGGTATAAAAATGTCGTGCGTGCGATCGCCTTCATGGAGGTGATCCGAACGAACCGTGATTGCGCATTGAACTTTTCTGCAATCAAATTTCCCAATCTTCTTAGTGACTGCAACGCTCTCACTAAATCGCCCACCTGCGGTGAAGGGAATTGCTAATCCGATTCCGTAAGGAGGTGGATTCGAAGAAATCCAATATGACGCTTCACCGGTGCCACTCTTATTTACGCCGCCTCCGCATGGAGTTGGTGGCTGGCCTTTCTTTGGTACTACGCAAAAGGCGAGGTAGATGCCGACCGTTTCATCGAAAGATGTACCGGTGACTTTGACCAGCGCTTCCTTGGTGAAAGATTTCTGTGCGATTGAGATCGTCGCACCATTTGCGCTACTTGCTGTTACCGCGGCGTTTGCTGAAGCAGGCAAGATGAGTGCCAGCGATATTGCCCATAGAACGCCTCGAAACATGCTCTAAAGGTAGATAAAAGCAGTACTGAATTTAGCCGACAACACTTGGCAATCTGTCGGGAACTTCTCTGCCAGAATCTGACCGTGAGAAGAAAAATGAGAGTAAAGGCTTATGCAGGCTTATCTCTGGCACTCATCATTCTCACAGGATGCACATCACAGAGTAAAAGTGCAATCGAAATCACATCAGCTGATGTGACAAGTAGCCAGATTCAATCAACTGAAACCCCGAAATATTTAAAAGTTGTCGCGCTAGCAAATGGTTCGGCAGAGATCATTGATTCACTCGGATTAA
>CAJBMC010000098.1 GCA_903954055.1 uncultured Actinomycetes bacterium
CCGTATCTTTAATTTCGTCTGCATCTGCATGAACACCTAAGTGAACGAGATCTAGTCCAATCGCATCTGACCATTGAATTAAGAGCGCCTTATTCTCTGCAACTTCAATCCAAGGAGCGAGCATTCCTGGAGTCTGAGCTCCTTGACCGGGAGCGATAATTGCTAGCACTTGAGAAATATATTGCGTGAGCTGATTTACCGACTAGTACCTATGAGACTTTTCGACTCTTATTGACGTGTAACGAGCCACACTTGAGCGCAATGTGGGGCAACAGATACCTTCACCGAAGGTTGTTGAATCTGCGGTTCATGCAGTGTGACCGAAGATGCTGCATCAAAGATTCGGCGGTAGCTACTACCCCATGTTGAATCTGGGAGAGTAAAGAGAGTTTCCTCAGTAGATGAGTTGAGCAGAAGTAGCAGTCCGCGATCTGGACCAGCATCAATAAACACTGTGAGGCTGCGCTTTTCGCCATCTCCCCAATGTTCATCGGTCATTTCGTGGCCACCAAGGCTAAACCAGGCAATATCTTTTCGCTGAGTTCCTAAATCAACTCGGCCAGTGAAGAACTCGGCTGCAATATCTGCAAGATATGTCTTTCGAATTCGAGAGAGCTCTGCCACTGCTTCACGCATATCAATTTCGTCATCGTTAAGATCCCATTTATTTGCCCAGCCACCCATAAAAGTCTCGGGGGAGTCGGCAATATCAATCGACATATCGCGCGGCATTGAATATGTGTTATTCGAACCATTTTGGGTGCGTGAAATCTCATCTCCCATTGTGATCATCGGAACGCCAGCGGAGAGCATCAAGGTCGCCATCATTGATTTCTTTAACGAGTGGCGATACTTATTGATGATTGGATTGTTGGTCGGACCTTCCACACCTAGGTTCCAGGAACGGTTCTCATGAGAGCCATCCCGGTTTTCCTCTTGATTGGCTTCGTTATGTTTCTCGGAATACATCACCAAATCTGCCAAAGTAAATCCGTCATGGGCGGTGACGAAGTTAATTGACGATGTCGGGCCTCGATAGTAAAAGATGTCAGATGACCCACTAATGCCTGATGCTAAATCAGAGACACCTTCTCCGAATCCACGAGCTAAGTCGCCTAACCAGAACTGGCGGACTGAGTCGCGATAGCGATCATTCCATTCGCGCCAAGGATGCGGGAAGTCGCCCAATGAGTACCTTGAGATATCCCACGGCTCGGCAATCATTTTAAAGTTTCGCAGTACTGAGTCAGATTCGATTGCTGACATGAGCGATGAATTAAATGCGGTGGGACTTGTATAGAGCGCAGTCGCAAGATCGAATCGAAAGCCATCGACGCCAATAACCTCAACCCACCATCGCAATGAATCGATAATATGGCGTACCGCGTGCGGATTGCTAGCAGCTAAAGTATTTCCGCATCCAGTCACATCTCGATAATTTCCATTGTTATCTTGGCGGTACCAGGCCTTGTTATCAATTCCCTTAAAGGAGAGAGTTGGACCGCCGACTCCGCCCTCAGCAGTGTGGTTGTAGACAACATCGAGATAGACCTCGATACCTGCTAGATGTAATTGGTCTACTGATTGCTGTAATTCTGTAATGGGATCATCTGTTGCTGCGTATTCGCTATGAGGCGCAGAGAAGGCAATCGCGTTGTAACCCCAATGATTCTTTCGTCCGCGATTCCAGATACCTGGTTCTGTTAAATAAGAATGAATTGGCAAGAGTTCAAGTGCGGTAACGCCCAGATGTTGCAGATGTGCAATCGTGCTGGGGTGGCCGAGCGCTTTATATGTTCCGCGCTCTTCTTTCGGAATCCGCGTATTTTTCGCGGTTAGTCCTTGCACATGCGCTTCATAAATAACGGTAGATGTCCATGAAGTAAGTGGGCGAGTTACCTCGCGTTGTGAATGGTGCGTAACAACAGAGTATGGAACAAAGCCCGCGCTATCTCGATTATCGCGCTGCGATAAATCACCGTCGCCGGTGCCGTTAGTTGCAACATGTGCATAAATTTCGGGAACATACTGAAGTTGCCCATCAAGGCGATGGGTATAGGGATCGATCGATAACTTTGCTGCATTAAAGCGAGTTCCATATTCAGGTTGCCAAGGACCATAGACCCGATAGCCGTATCGCTGTCCGGCGCGAACACCTGCTAAATATCCATGCCAGATGGGGCCGTTGCGATGAGAAAGTGCGAATCGGGTCTCAACTAATTTCCCATTGACCTCATTGAAGAGGCAGAGCTCGATTGCGTCGGCAGCGTTGCTCCAGATCGCGAAATTGCAGCCTTCTTCAGTGAGTGTGGCTCCGAGCGTTCTGGGATCGGCGGGATGCATGGAGGTAGTCTGCCTTGCAGATCACTTCAATTGCTAAGAAACTCGCTCATTTCTCAGGTCAATTGGTGCACTTTCTTCAGATTTTCCAAATTCTGGATAGTAAATATCTGCGCTCTTCTCAGCCTTGCCATTACGTAGGCCGTGAATGAACTCCACCGCCATCAAGATCAACATCGCTGGGAGTAAATCAACGCTTCGCTTGAGAAACCATGGAGTTCCATTGCGAAGCATCCAGAGGATTGAATCTTTCTTGCTTCGATTGTTGACCACTGACATTTCGACAGGTGAGACATCAAATCCGCGATTGCGTAAAAGGTGCGCATATGAGTCAGCGATGAATTGGTGGCCATTCTTACTTGGATGCATTCGATCTACATGCCATTTCTTGCGGTCATAGATTCCTGGCAGCGTTCTCGTTTCAAGAAGAATCGATGAATATCGCTGAGCTAATTTATGTGTCACCTGATTGACAGCCGTGACTCGACGGCGACAGATTCGAGCTAATAGTTTTGGCATCGGCACAATCAAAGTTGGATCGTGTAGCTCTAGCAGCATTGAGGTAGCACCAGATTCCTCGATCTGACGGAGCGTTTCAGTAAGATTATTCTCAAATACAGTCGGCGAAAATCCATTTCGAAGTAGGTCATTTCCACCGACTATGACTGCAACCAATTCAGGCTTATGGATCAAGACCTTCGGTAATTGGTCTTCCAGAACTTCGCGGGATTGTGCGCCAGGTCGAGATGCATTGATGTAGGTAATAGGTTCTTCAAAAGCCTGTACGAGGTGATAGCCCCAACCGAAATAATTTCCAAGGTCATCTGAATCTCCAACGCCGGATGCAGCGCTATCTCCGATGATGGCAAAGACGAGGGACGATGACATTTATGCAGCCTCGTATTCTCTTAGGTATGCAAGATCATGAAGTCGAGAAGCAGTCTGAGACCAAGGGAAGTTCTTCGCCTGCATGGCGCATCGATAACCAAGTCGAGGTTCAGCGGCCAGTTTTGCAAGAAGTTCTTCGATTGCATCGGCAAAGGCCGCACCATTATTTGCCGCAACTACTCCCACTGCATCTTCTCTTCCTGCGAGGAGGAATTCGCCAACTGCACTTGTATGAGAGGCAACAACTGGAGTTCCACTTGCGAGTGATTCAAGTGCAGCAAGACAGAAGGTTTCGATTGGTCCTGGCGCCAAGCTGATATCTGCCGATGCAATGATTTCAGCTAAGAGATTTTTATTTGCTACATAGCCCCAGAAAGTCACAGGAATATCGCGCGAGGAGTTGTAGAGCTTCTTATGCAATGGGCCGGTTCCGACAAAGATAAGTCGCGCATTGATACCGCGCTTGAGAAGTTCGCGCAACGCCTCGATGGAACGTTCTGGCTTTTTCTCAGGAGATAACCGCCCGCAGTGCACCAGGAGAACGTCACCGCCCTTCAATAATTTTGCACGAAGTTCTGGATTGTAATTCTCTGGCGAGAAGGTAGAGAGATCAACGCCAAGTGGAATCTGTACAACATTCGGGGTATCGATTTCACGGAATTCAGCAGCTGCGAAGTGAGTAGTTGCAACCACATGATCAAAGCGTGAAGCAAGTCGTGAATTATGCCAACGTGCGATGCGCTTGAGTGAGATACCAAAGTAATTCTTAATCAGCCCTTGTAGCGTCTCATGGCTAAAAACAACGGTAGGGATATTTTTCCGTGAAGCCCAGATTCCGATGCCAGATAAAGTAAATCGATCTGATACTTCAATCCGATCTGGGTTTAACGAATTGAGCAGCGACTTAACTCGAAAATTAGAGCGAATAACTCGGTATCCACCAGTGAATGGAATAACCCATGATGGCAATGAGATGCAGGTGCCTTTATCTGACTTCTCATGCTTAAAAGTCTTGCCAGGAACGATATAGATGAAGTCGTGTCCAGCGCGAGTGTATTCAGCGCCGAGGCTCTGTAGCGTTGTTTTAATTCCGCCTGATTTTGGTCCGTAGAAATTAGCGAGATGAACGATTCTCATGCTGCAATCTCCTTCTTTGACAGAAACGATGCAATGGCATCGAGGTAATGTTCCATGAGCTGTGAATTGATGTAATCCCAAGTGCGATGTTTTACCGCTTCTCGGGCTGCGAAACGCATTGCCTGGTACTCATTACTACTGCGAAGAAATTCGACCGCAGCAAGTAGCTCCATCGGCTTAGCGGTATCAATCAATAAACCAGTGACACCATGATCAATCAGATCAACTGGGCCGCCAGAGTTTGGTCCGATTACCGGAACGCCAGAGGCGAGAGCTTCTTGGATGCTCTGACAGAAAGTTTCATGCTTACCGGTATGTACAAAGAGGTCGAAAGATGCAACGTAACGCGCGAGTTCGACTCCTGATTGATATCCAACAAAAAGTGCGTTAGGTAGAGATTTCTTAAATTTAGCTTCTGCCGGTCCAACACCGATGATAACAACTTGCATATCCGGTTGTGCATCAAGTATCGCAAGGTCATCGATACGTTTTTCATTTGCGAGTCGACCGACATATCCAATAATTGTTTTGCGTCCATGTTCGGATAACTCTGCTCGGAGTTCCTCATCACGACGGGATGGTTGAAAATTCTCCAGATTGACGCCGCGCTTCCATAATCTGACATTCTCAACGCCATTATTTTCAAGTTCACGGCATGACCACTGTGATGGAGCCAGGGTCATATTTGAATTCTGATGAATCTTTGAGATCCATCGCCACAATGAACTATGTGCAATCGTTAAACCGTAATGGCGAGCAAAACCTGCAATATCTGTCTGATAGACCGAGACCGTTGGAATTCCCAAACGCTTCGCAATCTTGGTCACGTAATGACCTAAAAAGATTGGCGATGCGAGGTGGATAACATCCGGTGCAAAACCTTCGAGAAGTGGTTCTAAAAACTTTGAAGGAACTCCAACTGGAATCAACTTCTTCATCGAGATACTCGGAACATGTTTAATTTTGTAGCCAAGATAATGTGAAGGAGCACCTTCGCTCTCAGGCGCGATGATCAAGACATCATGTCCTTGGCTCTTGGAGTATTCGAGGAGTCGAAGAACCGAATTGGTCACGCCATTGACTTGTGGCAAGAAAGCTTCTGTCACGATTGCGATTCTCATGACCCTAATGCTGAAGTTGAGAGATGCCCGAATTGGGTGGAGTTGGTGACGTGTTATTGAATAGAAGATGAATGATGAGAAAGGGCTGGGAGGTGCTTCCCAAAAGGGCTACCCATCAGTAACATCACGCTCATGAAGATTGCGGTGTGCGTAAAGCAGGTTCCAGATTCATGGGCCGAGAAGAAGATGGTCAATGGGCGACTCGATCGCGAAAGCGCAGATGCAGTACTCAATGATCTCGATGAGTACGCAGTGGAAGAGGCGCTCAAGATTGCCGAAGCACATGGCGGCAATGAGGGCGATGACGCCGCACATTCTGTCACCGTGATTTCTATGGGACCAGATCGCGCTACCGATGCAGTGCGTAAGGCGTTATCAATGGGCGCAAACGATGCAATTCTTATTACAGATGGCGCGCTCGCCGGCAGCGATGCGCTGCTGACATCAAAGGTGTTGGCGCAGGTAATTAGCGCAGGGGGATATGACTTAGTTATCTGCGGAACTGAGAGCACTGATGCTCGAATGAGCGTTGTACCGGCGATGATCAGCGCTCGCCTCGGATGGGCGCAGCTGACATTTGCATCTCGGGTAGCTGTCGATCCTGCATCATCACAAGTTTCTATTACTCGCACCACTGAAGCGGGCGTTGATGAGATATCTGGAACTTTTCCAGCAGTCATTAGCGTTGTAGAGAAAATTAATGAGCCACGCTATCCATCATTTAAAGGAATCATGGCGGCAAAGAAGAAGACCATCGACGTCAAAGATTTGGCTGCAGTTGGCGTTGGTGGCGAAGCTGGATGGTCTGAAGTCAAAGATGCAACACCACGTCCACCACGTGCTGCCGGACTTAAAGTCATTGATGACAATGGCAGTGGCGCAACAGCGCTTGTTAATTTCCTAGCAGAGAAGAAGTTGATATGAGCACAGTATTTATTCTCGCTGATTTTTCCGGCGATAAGGCAAGTAAGACAACTGCAGAACTCGCAACAGCTGCAGCGCGAATCGGTGAGGTAACAGCTGTAGTCCTTGCCGCACCAGGAGCTGGCGCTGCCTTAGCTGCAACTGTTAATCAAGGTCCGATTGCAAAGATACTTCTTGTTGAATCTGCAGAGTTTGCATCATGTGGCGTTCCAGCTGCAGCAGATGCGTTAGCTCAGCTTGCAAAGTCACATTCACCCGCTGCAATCTTGATTGCATCGCATGCATTTGGAAAGGAAGTTGCTGCACGTGTGGCGGTTGCGCTCGAATCCGGAATCATCACCGATGCGGTGGATGTTGATGCCAGCGCAGTTGCAACACAATTGGTATTCGGTGGATCAACAACAGTTCACTCCGTTGTTAGCCACGGAACTCCGATTATCACTGTACGACCAAATTCAATCTCAGCAGATTTCACTTCATCATCACCTGCACTTTCAACTGAATCACTTTCAATCAGTGAAGCAGCGCAAAAGTCATGCATCTCTTCATCACAACCACCGGTCAAGGGTGGACGCCCAGAACTTACCGAAGCAAATATCGTGGTCTCTGGCGGACGCGGAACAGATGGAAACTTTGCAGCTGTTGAAGCATTTGCTGATTCATTAGGTGCAGCAGTCGGCGCATCTCGCGCAGCAACTGATGCAGGTTGGTATCCACACTCACATCAAGTCGGCCAGACCGGCAAGACAGTGAGCCCAGCTCTTTATGTGGCCTGCGGAATCTCTGGCGCGATCCAACACCGTGCGGGAATGCAGACCTCTAAGACCATCGTCGTCGTTAACAAGGACCCCGATGCACCACTCTTTGAAATCGCAGATTTTGGCGTTGTGGGAGACCTCTTCAACGTTCTACCTGCAGCAACAGCGGGCGTAACCGCTAGTAAGGCTTAACCCTTACCTTCAAACTAGACTGCTCCGGTGAGCATCTACCTCGATCATGCGGCAACTACGCCGATGAGTCCCGCCGCTATTTCGGCGATGACAGAGGCGTTGGCACGTATCGGCAATCCATCGTCACTCCACACCGATGGCCGGGCAATTCGCAAAGATGTCGAGGATGCGCGCGATCTCCTCGCTAAAAATATTGGTTGCGTTGCGAGCGAAATTATCTTTACCGGATCTGGCACCGAAGCAAATAACATTGCAATTAAAGGAATTTATTGGCAGCGCAACGAAAGTAAGTCGCGCCGCGTAGTTGTGACAAGTGCAATTGAGCATCAAGCAGTTTTAGAACCTGCCCAATGGTTGGTCGAGCACGAAGGCGCAGAGCGCATCACTATTCCAGTCACAGAATCTGGTGTCATAAACCTTGATGCTCTTCGCGCGATTATTGAGGCGCATCGGGATTCAATTGCTCTGATTTCTGTGATGCATAGCAATAACGAGACTGGTGCTATTCAGCCGATTGCAGATGTAGTTGAAATTGCGGGAGATATCCCGGTGCATACAGATGCAATTCAATCGTGGGGCAAAATTGCATTCTCATTTAAAGATCTCGGACTCTTTGCCGCCTCGCTCAGCGGCCATAAAGTCGGTGGTCCTATCGGCATTGGTATCTTGGTACTTCGTCGCGGAATCGATATCCCAGCGTTGATTCATGGCGGCGGACAAGAACGTGAAATTAGAAGTGGCACCGTGAATGCGCCATCGATTGTGGCTCTCGCGGCAGCAATTTCGAAATCTCAATACAACTCAGAGGAAGTTACCTCCGTGCGCAAGGCATTTGAAGCCAAAGTCCGTGCAGCGCTTCCTGATTCGATTATCAATGCTGAAGGCGCCGATCGCTTACCGGGAATATCTAGTGTGACGATTCCCAACGCACTCAATGAGACGCTGCTCTTGCTCTTAGATGGTGAAAAAATCTCTTGCTCTACCGGCGCTGCCTGTACCGCAGGTGTTCACCGCCCAAGTCATGTACTTGAGGCGATGGGGCTCGACGAAGATGCAGTGATGTCGACCCTTCGTTTCTCATTTGGTTCAACGTCACAGAGCGCAGATGTAGATGCAGTGATTGCTGCACTTCCATCTGTTGTTGATCGAGCTCGGAGCGCACGATGAAGCTCATCGCGGCGATGTCTGGGGGAGTCGACTCTGCAGTAGCAGCAGCTCGAGCGGTAGAAGAGGGACACGATGTCATCGGAGTGCACCTTGCGCTCTCTTCTAATCCGCAGAAATATCGCAGCGGCGCGCGTGGATGTTGCACCATTGAGGATTCGCACGATGCACGACGAGCTGCAGATGTCATCGGAATCCCTTTCTATATCTGGGATATGGCAGAAGAATTTCATGAAAATGTTGTTGAGAACTTTATGGCTGAATACAAAGCAGGACGAACGCCAAATCCATGTCTGCGCTGTAATGAAAAAATTAAGTTCGCGGCGGTCTTAGATCGCGCTAAGAATATGGGTTTCGATGGGGTCATCACAGGACACTATGCGCGCACCGTTGATACTCCAGAGGGCAAGACACTTCATCGCGCGATTGATCCATTAAAGGATCAGTCCTACGTCTTAGCAGTCCTTAATCGCGAACAAATTAATGGTGCGATATTTCCACTAGGCGATACTGAAAAAGTTGATATTCGACTTGAAGCAGAACGACGCGGATTAGCGGTAGCGCAAAAGCCAGATAGCCATGACATCTGTTTCGTGCCATCTGGAGATAATGCAGGATGGCTCCGCGACCGTATGGGCAGCGAAGACGGTCCGATTGTCGATCAAGATGGAAAACAACTCGGTACCCATAAGGGCGCTTATACATACACGATTGGTCAGCGCAAAGGTTTAGGGCTAACCGTTCCTACAGCTGATGGTTCACCTCGTTTTGTATTAAAGATTGAGCCAGTCACCAATACCGTTGTTGTCGGTGCGCGAGAAGATTTGGCAGTGACATCTATGAGAGGCGAACGCACGATTGTCTGCGGCCCAGAAATAACTTCGGGTTCACACCGAGGATTTGTTCAGGTGCGCGCACATGGCGCGCCACTTCCCGCAACGTATTTGTATGAAAATGGTTACCTGACCGCGCAATTAGATGAACCACTTCTTGGACTTGCAACCGGTCAAGCGATGGTGATCTACGACGGTGATCGAGTAGTGGCATCAGCAACGATTTGTGAGACAGCATGAGTGCTAACGAGAAGAACCAGGCGCGCCATCGCATCACCGAACTAACGCAAGAGATTCGCGACCATCAATTTAAATATTACGTCTTAGATGCGCCAACTATTTCTGATGCAAAATTCGATGCATTACTGAAGGAACTTAGCGCTCTAGAAGCCAAGAACCCTGAACTACTAGAACCGGATTCTCCATCGCTCGGCGTTGGCGGCGGATTCGCTACATCATTTGCCCAACATGATCACATCGAAAAGATGATGAGTCTTGATAACGCATTCGATGCTGATGAGCTCAATTCTTGGTTTGATCGGATCGAGAAAGAATCCCCATCACCTCAATATTTATGCGAACTTAAAGTCGATGGACTGGCAATTAACTTGCTCTATGAAAATGGCCAATTAGTTCGCGCCCTTACTCGCGGCAATGGTGTGACCGGTGAAGATGTCACCCTCAATGTAAAGACAATTAAAGGATTGCCGCATGTACTGAAGGGCAAGAATATTCCGGCACAGATCGAAGTCCGTGGCGAAGTCTTCTTCCCGGTTGCTGCCTTTAATCAGCTCAATGAAGAGTTGGAAGAAGCTGGTAAACCACTCTTTGCAAATCCACGTAACTCCGCCGCCGGTTCGTTGCGCCAGAAAGATCCACGTATCACCGCCTCTCGCCCCTTAAGCGTAGTTGTTCATGGCGTCGGCGCCAATGATGGTCTCGTATTTGATAATCAATCAGATGCATACGTTGAGCTATTGAAGCTTGGCCTACCAATCTCGCATCGCTTTAGAGTCTGCGATACTCGCGAAGCAGTTTTAGAATTTATCGATTTCTACAATAAACATCGCCATGATGTAGAACATGAAATTGATGGAATCGTGATCAAGGTCGATTCAATCGCCGAACAACGCAAGCTCGGATTTACATCTCGCGCACCGAAGTGGGCGATCGCATTTAAATATCCGCCTGAAGAAGTCACCACCAAGTTACTAGATATCAAGGTAAGCGTTGGCCGCACCGGACGCGTAACCCCCTTTGCCTTTATGGAACCGGTCAAAGTTGCAGGATCTACAGTTACCAATGCAACCCTGCATAACCAAGAAGAGATCGAACGCAAAGGTGTCTTAATCGGAGACACCGTGATTATTCGTAAGGCGGGAGATGTCATCCCAGAAGTACTCGGACCGGTGATTGATAAGCGCACCGGCAAAGAGAAGAAATTTGTAATGCCGACGCATTGTCCAGAGTGTGGATCGCAATTAAAGGCAATCACCGAAGGTGATGTCGATATCCGCTGTACCAATCAACGTAGCTGCCCGGCACAATTACGCGAGCGAATCTTTTACATTGGTTCACGTTCTGCCCTGGATATTGATGTTCTTGGACTAGAAGCAGCGATTGCGATGCTAGCGGACAAAATCATCGATGATGAGGGAGATCTCTTCAACCTTACCGAAGCAAAACTTATCAAGTCAGAATTTTTTACCAAGAAAGATGGAACGCCCGGTAAGAATGTCGAGAAGTTATTGGCAGCGCTTGAAGAGGCAAAGTCTCGTCCGCTCTGGCGCACGATTGTTGCGCTCTCAATTCGCCATGTCGGACCAACAGCAGCACAAGCTCTCGCAACACGTCTGGGTTCGATGGATGCAATTTCAAAAGCATCGGTGGCAGAGTTCGCCGATATCGATGGCGTCGGGGGAGTAATCGCTGAATCGATAGTCGAATGGTTTAGCGTTGATTGGCATCAATCGATTATTAAGAAGTGGTCTGCCGCTGGAGTTGCGATGCAGAACAAGGTGGGGAAGGCGAAACCACAAACACTCGCTGGGCTAACAATTGTTGTCACCGGCGGTCTAGAGAACTTCACACGTGATTCGATTGCCGAAACCATCACAGCACATGGCGGAAAGCCATCATCGTCTGTCTCAAAGAAGACTGATTATGTATTGGTTGGAAGTGATCCAGGTTCTAAATTAGCAAAAGCTCAAGAACTAGGTGTGACAATTATTGATGAAGCTAAATTTCTCGAATTATTAAACGGTTAGCAGTATTGACTCCAATAGAATTGCCCTTCCCAATATCGGGTAGTAACCTACATCCATGTTTATTCTTGCTGAGACAGGTCGCGAACTTCCGATTCCTCCATATGCATTTGGAATCACCGCCTTCGCTATTTTTTCATTCTTGCTCTACCTCGTTCTCCGCTTAGACAAGTAGTCACTTATGCGCTTAGGCCTTTACGGCGGGACATTTGATCCGATTCATAAAGGCCATCTCCATGTCATCACCCAACTGCTCCAACGCGGCATAGTTGATCGCGTGTTAGTTGTTCCTGCTGGCCAGCCGCGACTTCGCGACAATGATCCAAGCGCGAGCGGAGCTGATCGTCGTGCAATGTGTCAATTAGCAATCAAGGATTTAGCACCAGAACTACAGAGCAAGGTAGAAGTAACTCCAATCGAGATTTTGCGGATGAGGCCGAGC